>NZ_QGDU01000023.1 GCF_003149045.1 Fibrobacter sp. UWR4
TGTAGATGTAAAGATAGCCTACGAATGGGAATCGGAATCGAGAGAATCATCTAGCAAGGCTGCCTAAATGCTTCCACACATGTTGATGATGCCTCGTTCTTCTGATTTATTCTCACGATTGCAAAAATACGACATCGTAAAAAGCGGCTTGTTTGCATTTTACGAGGAACTGCATACACAGAGCCTTGACTGGGTCTCCGATTTCATCATCGAATCCTTGCAAAATCGGGAGGCTCAAAACATATGATTCTTTTTCACGGTTCCGACATAGCTGTAGAAAAGCCAATTGCCAATTACGGGCGTAACAAGGTTGATTTCGGCCAAGGATTTTATCTTACAAGTTTACGCGAGCAAGCCGTAAAGTGGGCCAAGATCATAGCCTTCAAAAAGGGCGTCAAAAAGGCGTTTGTCACTGAATTCAATTTTGACGAAGACTTCCTAGCTTCACTTGGTTCGCGTTACAAGAAATTCCAGGTTTATGACATGGAATGGCTTGATTATGTAGTCGATTGTCGCAACGGTGGAAATTTGCAAAGTCTATACGACGTTATTGAAGGCGGTGTCGCCAACGACAACGTTATCGATACTGTTGAGAACTACGAGAACGGGATTATAACCACAGAACAAGCTCTTGGGCAGTTACAATACAAAAAGGTCAATCATCAAATTTGCTTCCGTTCCCAAGAAGTTTTGGATAAATCATTGAGTTTCGTTCGCTGGGAGGAGGTCTAGCCATGCAAAATGGAGTTCTTTGGCGTAAGGAAGCAAGACTTGTAAAGAAACTGGCCGAAGCCAAGAATATTGATAGCGCAACAGCTTTATCAATCTTTTTCGCATCCAACACCCACAAGTTACTTCTGCAGCCTGAAACTGGTTTGCAGCTTATGAGCGACGGCTACATTCTCGAAGACTTGCTCAACGAACTTCGCTAAGAAAAAGAGAACGTCGGCTAGTGCCGCGACAGCAAAGGCTCCCACAGCGATCTCCACACCCAAACCGCAAAAATTCCCCTTGTCCTCCCCACTCTCCGTTTGATATACTGCAGGTATAACCATCAACGTTCGCCATGCGGACAAGGAGAAATCATGAGAAGCTACACAACGTTCAGCCTGCAGTACGCCCACCGTTTCTACGGTTTCAAGGGAGAGGCGCAGTATCTTCACGGTCACACGGGGATCTTGACCATCGAAGTGGAGGATTCCATCAATGCGGGGGTGAACATGGTGTTCCCCTGCAACGAAATCCAGAAGACGGCCTGGGACATTCTGCGGAATTTCGACCACGCACTCATTCTGCGTGAAGACGACCCGCTGCTCCCCGCGATTCTGGACGTGTACGAAAAGCAGGGCATCAGGAATGGCCATCCGCAAAACAAGATGAAGGGGCCTGCGTTCAAGACGGCACTGGCCACGGCTTACCCGGATTGTCGCCTGGTGGTGACGAAGGAGACCATGACGGTGGAAGGCATGATCAAGATTGTCTACGACCTTCTGAAAATGAAGCTGAACATCGCAAAGATTACATTCACCAGCGGAGTGAACGCCGCCTCCCAGGAATTCCCTGTCTCCAGCACTGTCAAGCGTTGCCCTCTCTGCGGAATCGCCCTGGACGAAAACGGCGTTTGCCCCAAGTGCGGATATAAGGAAAAAGCGTAATTCGCGATTCGCCCACTCGGTGCAAAACAATCTTAGAGGTCGCCCATCGATTTTGGGGCGGCCTTTTTTATGACGATTTTTTCTTAAACTGTTAAGACAATTTTATTATTCACTTTCAATTTATAATTTCCATTATTTTCTAATTTCCTTATTTTGTATATTAAAGGATTTCTATATGAGACATCGCATTCTTAAAACTTTAATTACAGCGGCCGTATGCCTCATCGCTGCTGGTTGCAGTTCCACCAAGCCTGTCCCTTCTTCCGAAAACTTCGGCAATTTGTTCATTGGTGCATGGGTGGGCGGCCCGGAAGAAGTTCCCCAGCCCACTGTCGCCAACGTAGAGGCATTCGAGAAACTGCAGAACCGTCACCTGGACGTGATCAACCACTTTGTTCTCTGGCAGTACAATGACTGGGCATGGACCAAGCCCTACGTCGAAATGGCAAAGAGCCGCGGCTCCATCATGATGATCACCTGGATGCCTCAGCCCTACACCGCCCAGGATATTCTAGACGGCAAAACCGACGCCTACCTGGATGACTTCGCCAAGGGCGTCAAGGAATTCGGCGCAGAAATCTGGTTGCGTCCCCTCCACGAATCCAATGGAGACTGGTACACCTGGGGAACCGGCAAGGATCCCGCAAACAACGCCGAAGAAAAGGTGGCCGCCGCATTCCGCCACATCGTGGAACGGTTCCGCGCACAAGGCGCCACTAACGCGAAATGGATCTGGACAACCAACGCAGGCAGCAGCGCAGGCGCCACACTCACCGGCTCCTACCCTGGCGACGACTATGTGGACTACACTTCCATCGACGGCTACAACTGGGGAACCGCCCAAAACTGGTCCCATTGGCAATCCTTCTCCGAAGTTTTCAAGCCCGCCTACGATGCACTTTCCGCATACGACAAGCCCATGTTCCTGGCAGAATTTTCCTGCACGGAACACGGCGGCAGCAAGGGCGAATGGTTCAAGAACTTGTTCGAAGTTCTGCCCACAGAATTTCCGAAAATCAAGGGTCTCGTCATCTTTAGCCAAAGCAAGAGCTACGAAGCCGACTGGGGCGTTGACACTTCCGAAGATGCTCTAAATGCCTGGAAGAACGGCATCGCCGCCTCAAAGTAAGAATTTTTCGAATTTCCGTTTATTTTTTTTACAAAATCAATTTCACTTATTTTTTCCAAATTCTCGAACAAAATAACAGTTGCAACAGTTTTTATCGTTGCAGCCATTAAAAAAGTAAGTTTTTCTGTAAAAACTTTTATTATGGGACGTTGGAGGAAACAAAGTGAAAAACTTCTTTTTAAAATCATTGGTTGCAGCCTGTGCCTGCAGCTTCTTCTTCGGTTGTGGTTCAGACAAGTCTACCGCACCTAACGATAACCCCATCAGTTCTGCCTTAGATATTCCTGCCAGTTCTGCAGCGAACATCCCTCTGATTCCCCAAAGTTCCTCTTCATCACAGGCTTTCACTCCCGTCAGCTCTTCTTCTCTAATTTATATTCCCTTAAGTTCATCTTCTGAAATTTCTAATCTTCCAGAATCTTCTTCTGCAGAAGTTCAGACAACATCTTCAAGTTCCGAAACATTTAAGTCCATGTTCATTGGCGCCTGGGTAGGCGGTTCCGAAGAAACCCCTCAACCAACAGCGGCCAACGTTGACGCTTTCGAAAGATTACAGGGGCGTCACCTGGATATTATTCACCATTTCGTGCTATGGCAATACAACGACTGGAACTGGACAAGGCGTTATGCAGACATGGCAAAGAATCGTGGGTCCATCATGATGATTTCATGGATGCCCGACCCCTATACCGCGCAGGACATTTTAAACGGTCTAGCCAATGACTACATCGATGATTTTGCCAATGGCGTCAAGGATTTCGGTTCCGAAATTTGGCTTCGTCCCCTTCACGAATCCAACGGAGATTGGTACACTTGGGGCACCGGCAAGGATCCCGAGAACAACGCCGAAGACAAAGTGGCTGCAGCATACCGTCATATCGTGAACCGTTTCCGAGCCCTTAACGTCACTAACGTCAAATGGGTTTGGACTACCAACGCTAGCAATAGCGGATCCAAATCCACATTGAAGGGTTCTTATCCCGGCAACGATTACGTGGACTACACTTCCATCGACGGCTACAATTGGGGAACCGCGCAAAGCTGGTCTAGCTGGCAATCCTTCTCCCAGGTTTTTAAGCCCGCCTATAAAGCTATCGAAGGTTTTAACAAGCCCATGTTCATCGCAGAATTTTCCTGCAGCGAACACGGCGGTAGCAAGGCGGAATGGTTCAAGAACATGTTCGAGGTGTTGCCCACAGAATTCCCGAAAATCAAGGGGCTCGTGATCTTTAGCCAGAGCAAGAGTCACGAAGCGGATTGGGGCATCGATACTTCCAACGAATCCCTGAACGCCTGGAAGGCCGGCATAGCAGCCTTCCCCGCAGCAAGGTAAACTAACTCAGCAAATCAGCTAATGTCTCCATCAGCTTATTGATGTCAATGGGCTTTGCCAGATGTTCGTTCATACCAGAAGCAATAGCCTTTTGACGATCTTCTTCAAAGGCATTCGCGGTCATCGCCACAATGAGTACATTTGCCTTTGCAGGATCATTCATCTTACGAATCATCCTAGCGGCTTCATAACCATCCATCACAGGCATCTGGATATCCATCAGCACCAGCTTGTATGTATCCGCAGGAACATCCTGAATTTTCTGGACAGCATCCTGGCCGTCAACAGCCACATCCACAACGAATCCTGCTTCCGTCAAAATTGTAGAAGCAATTTCCTGGTTGAGCAAGTTGTCTTCCACAAGAAGGATGCGCGTTCCCTTGAAGTCAAAGTCAATAGGCTTAGAGGAGGCATTTCCAACTTCACCCTCGCCGACCTTGAACTGCAACGTAACAATGAATTCCGTACCACACCCAGCTTCCGAGATCACCTGAATATCGCCCCCCATCATGGTTACGATATTCTTTGTAATAGCCATGCCTAGGCCGGTGCCCTGAATTCCAGAAACTGTAGAAGTTTCTTCTCGAGCAAAAGCTTCAAAAATTCGTTCCTGGAACTTCGGACTAATACCGATACCATTATCCTTCACGCGGAATTCATAACGAGCATGACCAGCTAAGTCGCAAGGCTGTTCACAAACATTCAGGCTGATAGAACCACCTTCCTTCGTAAACTTGATTGCATTGCTCAGCAGGTTCAAAAGGATTTGATTCAAGCGGAGTTTATCCGTCACAATATTTTCGTTGTTCACAGAAACATGGAAGGCCAGGTCCTGATTCTTGTGACGAACGTTTGCCTGCACGATAGTCTTTACATCCTGCAGTAAATCCGGAAGATGAATTTCCTGTTCTTCCAATTTGACACGACCACTTTCAATACGTCGCATATCCAGCACGTCGTTAATCAGGGAAAGCAAGTGCTCACTGGAAGTATTAATCTTGGATAAATAATCCTGCAGGCGATTCTTGTCATCAATATGGCTTGAAGCAAGGGCTGTAAAGCCAATGATGGCATTCATGGGTGTTCGAATATCATGGCTCATATTATTCAGGAAGAACGTCTTGGCATTATTAGCCTGTTCCGCCTGAACCAGGGCGTCGTGAAGTTTACGCTCGGCCATTTTTTGTTCATTAATTTCCTGAGAAATATAAATCACATGAGAAGGATTCCCCTTCTTATCGCGTCGGGCCACAAGAATCGTCACCCTACACCACCCAAGAACATTGCCCTCATATTCCGCACTATAGGAATCGCGAGAACCAAGGGTATTCTTCCATTCAGAGATGGTATTGAATCGATGCAAGATAGGTTTGTACTTTTCAAGGACCATCTGGTCAGCCATAAGGAACAGAGCCTTCTGCGCATCCTTTTTTAGAGGGCTTATAACCTTATCGACAAAATCCAAAGTATGGATAGTTTCAAAGGAATTGTCGACCACATCCACAAGGAACACGCTATGATACAAATCGCTGATGGTCCGAATCACATCCAGCTGCATTTCAAGTCTTTCATTCTGGGCAAGTTCCCTCGCGGCCTGTTTCTTGGTGCGCCTAAGCCAGAAAATCAACAGCAAGAAGATGACACTCACGAAGGAGGCCGATATTGAAATAACCATTTCCAGATAGTCAGTCAAATCATCCAGCAGGGATGGTTTATAAAGGGATGCCACATACTTGTAGGACAGATTCAGAGCAAAATCATCCCCCATCAAGGCAATACCGCGGTTCAGAAGTTTCAGCAATGGTTCATCACCGACCGCAACACCAAAGTACTTGTCATTGGGGATATTCAGAAGCTTTACGGACAAGCTGGAGAACTTTCGATTTTTAAGGATGTAGGATGCGCGCTGATTTCCAATTACAACGGCACTGGCTTCACCATCAAGAATTGCATTTAGGCAATCTTCAACAGTAGCATAAAACTTGATTTCTGCGTCGGGGAAATGATCCCGGACCAAAAATTCCATCATCCTGCTGTTTCTATTGATCGCGAAAGTCTTAACAGTAGCGTCGTTAAAGCGGCCCTTAAAAACAAGACTTACATCAGAACGAACTACAGGAGCGGATTCTCGGATTCCGTTTTTTTCTGCCCAATACAAACTGCCGCCTACAGGGAAGCCAACGTCAACCTGTTTCTGGGCAATAGAGGAAACCAAGTTCTCGTAATCATCAAAGGCCGTGTAGTGAAGAATAATGTTCTTGGAAGAAATGTACCGATTCATTTCATAGAACACATCCGCCACCATCCCCGTAGGAATGTCACCCAAAATAACAACATCACTGGGGACGTAATGTTCTCGACGTTTCTGGTCAGAGAGCACATCACTATAGGGTAGCAGCTTCTTCAGGTAACCAATTTTCAAAGTATCGTGGCTAGCAAGCCATGCTCTTTCCGGACCAGTCAAAGACTTACTGATGGCGCTAGGACGAATATACTTGTTGAAAAGCTTTGCTGTAACAATGGGGTCGTCTTCCATCAACTGCCCCAAGGCACGGTTTAATTCCCCCAGCAAATCCGGACGTTTCTTGGTAACGCACAGGAAGTAGAAGGAATTACTCATCTTGAAGAAAATTTCAAAATTCGGCCCAATTTTCAAGCCAAGATTTTCCACAACAGCTGCATTCACAGAATCACAAGCCAAGGCAGAATCACGAGCGGCAACATCCTTATAGACCTTCACTTCGGCTTCAATTTTATTTTCCGCAAGGAACCTACGTAAAGTCTCCTCCATAGCACCACGCAAAGTTCCGATCTTTTTTCCCTGCATGGACATAGGATTCGGGAAAAGGGACTGATCCGTCTTTTTCTTCATGAATTGAAAAACTTCTCGACCCATAGGCACTTTAGAGAAGTACATCAACGGTTCACGATCCTTAGAGAATGCTAGACCCGCCATCAGGTCCACCTCACCTCTCAAGAATTTCTGGTAGATTTCATCTACAGAACCGAACACATATTCATAACGCCAGCCGGTATACTGAGCCACCCGCTGGTAGTATTCATACGCATAGCCATTAAGGGACGTTTCCTGAGTTCCTTCCTGGAAATTTTCACTTTGGAAATATCCAACACGGACCGTCTTAGGACCACCTTCAGCACAAAAGGCGATTCCTGCAAAAATTGCCAAAAAGCACAAAAAAACAAATTTTCGCATGATACCAAACTCTCTATATATTCCCCAATCAAAATTAATTTTTTTCAGAAAAAAACAATTTCGTACAAGTTTTCAAACATACGTCCAAATTGGGCTAAAATTACACTAGCCACAGATTGTATCATTTGCAAGAGCGTCTGTTTCATATACGCAATTATTCTTTAAAAACTAGCCGTTTTACACGATTTTTTGTAAAAATCCATAACTTTTGTATCATTCGTCAATTTATCTTATGAGAAAAGAAATTAAATTATTGGAGAACATCATGAAGCTGCATTCTAAATTCATCATTAGCGCATCCGCAATCGCCTGTTCTGCGTTCCTTTTCGCAGGATGTTCCGACAGCACATCTGCAAACGACGTTATCGAAAATCAGCCCATGATTGAAGAAATCCCCACACCGGAACAGCCACAGGGCATCCTGGTAGAGGAACAGCCCGCGGATACAACGTCCTTGGCCACAAAGGACTCCTTTGAGGAGCCGAACGAAGTCGAACCGCCCCTTGATGAAAAGTATTTATGCGAAAATGATGCCTACGCCAATACGATTGTCGACCCTGAAGGAAAAACCTTTACGTATAATGACCGTACCGCCGACTATTCCTTCAAGGGAGACACCTTGATCATTCGCTGGCGAGACATGCGTCCGGCAATGGACTGCGGCCCCAACTGCTACGGAACTGCCGACGGTATTATGCTTGTAGGTGGTATTGAAGGCAAGCTGGAGGGTGGTTCCTGGGAAATGATTCCCTATATCCAGGAAAATTCCTTTGGAGCTAGTGGAACCATCACTCATGTGAACAACATGAGAACCGCCACCTACACCTTTACCGAGATGTGCGAAAATGTCTATCACCTAGCCACCACGGAACAGGAATCATTCGACATGGAAAAATCAGATGACCTGATGAATTCCACCTTCATGGCAATCCTGTACAAAAACATCTATAGTGCAAAGAATAAGGATGAAATCCTCTATTACGACGGATACTTTCCTTCCTACGCAGACTATTTGCTCTACGACAACAAAAAGGATGTAGAGAACAATATTTCCAAGTATGACGTAGAGGTTCTTGAAAAGACGAATACTAGCGAAACATTCTCTATGTACGGGAAGACTTTTACTGTAACCGTAGATTTCGCAAACGCCTTCCCTCTAGGGGACAAGTTTAAAATCGGAAAGTCCATTGTGAACGAAAAAACATCTTTCACCATCAAGTCTGGCGAAGTTTCCTGTAGCTACAAATACAACTACAATCCCAAGGATAACGATCCTGCCAGAAACGAAGCCAACGACACCTACGCCGATTGCTTTGAAAATCTTGTAAACTTTGATTGAGTCCAATAATGAAGCCTGTTTTTGAATACCAAGACTACCGCTCCTTTATGATGGAGTACTACGAGGATCGAAAGAAAAAGTCAGCCTTTACCTGGCGCGACTTTTCCAAAGCCGCAGGTTTTGCATCCCCTTCGTATTTGAAGCTGGTCTGTGATGGCAAGAGTTCCTTGAGCCGTGTCGGTATTCCGAAAGTAGCTTCCGCCATGGGACTTTCTGGCGCAGAAAGCACATTCTTCGAAGCTCTGGTCGAGTTCGGGAATGCCAAGGACGACAAGAAGAAAACTCTTTTCTTGAACAAGATGACCCGCATCGCAGCGGAGCAGCAAGTCCGTGTTCTTTACGCAGACACCTTCGCCTACTATGATTCCGCAGTCAATTCCATTGTCCGTGAATTGGCTCCTTTGATGCCAGGCGCCCTTCCCAACGACATGGCGAAAAAAATCATGCACACATTTTCCGCCCAGCACGTACGAGAATCGCTAGTATTCCTGGTAAAAGCGGGACTTCTACGCGAAACGACTACAAACACATACGAACAGACGGACAAAGCCATCACAGGATCCAAGGAGGCCATTCCTCTCGCCATCCGTTCCATGAATAGGCAGATGATTGATCTGGCCAGAGAATCTTTAGATAAAGTAGACACTAGTGAGAGAAATATTTCTGGCGTTACCATGGGCGTAAATGCAGAGACTTATGCAGAAATTGCCCAGGAAATTGAAGCATGTCGCAAGAAAATCATTGCAATTGCGAACAAATGTCAAGACATTGACCGTGTTTATCGATTAAATTTACAACTGTTCCCTTTGACAGAAACGGTTTAGGAGATAAGCATGAACGCACGAAAGCAATCAACAGCAACAAAGCTAGTGAAAGCAGTTTCATTCGGGCTATGTCTCATATCCGTTTTTAGCGCTTGTTCCACCAATGTTGCAGGCACTGATGAACAAGGAAATACCATTGCCGCGGATTCCTCCACGGACGCGCCCACACCAGCATCTTCCACCAGCGTCAATGTCACTGATGTTCCGTCTTCTAACAGCAGTTCAAGTACAATTGTTGAATCTTCCAGCAGCATCCAAATAACGATTCCTGTTAATCCTGTCGATCCAGAAAAGAGTGAGCCAGGCTCCAATCCGAGTTCAGGTTCAACAGGATCTATAGGTAACTCCGAAAACCTGGAGCATATTCTCAACGCAGCAGCGAATAACGTCATTCTCACTACCGGAGTTGACCTTCCCGATTTACCGCCTAGTTCATCCGATTCGGGAGGCACCCCCATTCAATCAATGATTCAAGTCAGCGTTGAAAACGGATCTCTTACATATTCAACAAAAGAAAATAGAGCATTCGTCGCCTGCGACGAAAACAACTTCGATACCCATTCCTACCTCGTCCTGTTAAATAGCGATGTTGCAATCAAGGAATTCGTATCAAATTCTGCAGAGGACCACGAACTTTTCAAGACGCTTTGCGAATCCCAGAACGGAACGTACTCGTCCAAAGAAGAAAATACTTCGACCTGCAGGATATCCGCAATGGATATCTACAAAGATCCAGACTGGATGACCTTCAGCAATAAGGTCATCAGCCATTGTAGAACATAAAAGGAGGACCAATCACGAGATCCACACTCAAGACCATTATGACCGGGGCGGTCGGAATGGCGTTCTTCGCCTGTGGCGATAACGAAAGCAGCACTGCTCCAGAAAACGGCAACATGCCCGAAAGCAACATCGTACCGGAATCTTCCGCAGCGCAAGAAGTTTTATCAAGTTCCGATGCATTCCATAAAGAATCCTTGCAACGATGGATCAAGGAGAACTACGTCACCAATATGGTGACAATCGATTGTCCCACCACAGGACCACAAGAAGCTCATTCTTGTGCCGAAGAGCGGCTGCGAATCGGAGCCAACACCCTAACTCACGCATGGATTGGGCACAGTAATTACTTCGCATGCGAAACCGATTGCGAGGCCGAGCAGGGAACATACTCTGTTGACAGCGATGGCGTATCCTTCTGCATTGTGGAGGTTCCTCCAATTCCATCACCAGTTTATGCAAGGATGAACCCATCGAGGGACTCACCCACTCCAATCGCATCAAAACGGGAGAATGCAAGGTCGACGGCTTCTCAGTTCATTCAGCACTAGCAAAGGATGGTGCGGTAGAATCGTCCAAGGCAAAGATAATTGACGAAGAAAACGGCTACGAAATCATGATTCCAGACATCAGCGATTATTGCGAAATTGACGTAGGCCTCGTTAGAAAATTAGTGGGAGATATACTATACATCCAATACGACATGGATTGCAAGGAACACGAAGCCCATTTCAATTCATTAGGAAACGACGGCTGTGATGAAAATGCCTGCATCACAATAGCACCCATTCGTAAGCAATTTGATGAAACCTGCTCTCCAGCCATCGCATCAAAATGCATGTGCATCAGCGACCACTATTTCCCTGTTGGTTTAGATTATTTACGTGGAGCAAAGTTCGTCGTTTTCAACGATGTCACCTACCCCATTGAAAATCCTATAAGCCCGTAATATTTTTATTCATCTCTCCTAAACAAAGAACCCCGCACCTTTCGGCGCGAGGTTCTTTTTACGTTTATTATGGCTTTTAAATCATTTCGGCTTATGCCGCGATCCTACATGTTGCTGAAGATCTGGAAGCCACCGTAAGATTCCTGACCATGTTCGGAGAGGTCGAGACCGCGGAGTTCTTCCTTTTCGCTAACGCGGAGGCCCATAGTCTTCTTGATCACGATGAAGATCAGGCAAGCAGAGAGGAAGCAGGGGATTGCGTAGGCAACGACACCGAGAAGCTGGGTGGAGAAGTTGAAGCGGCCGGTGTAATCGAAGATACCAACTGCAAGGGTACCCCAGATACCGTTGACCAGGTGAACGGAGAGAGCACCAACCGGGTCGTCCAAGCGGAGCTTTTCGAAGAAGTACACAGCCAGGACTACGATCACACCACCGATTGCACCAATGATCCAGGCACTGAGCGGGGAAACAGTATCAGCAGGAGCGGTGATTGCAACCAGACCAGCCAAGCATCCGTTGAGAGCCATGGTGGCATCGGGCTTCTTTGCGATAATCCAGGAAGTTGCAGTTGCGGTAATGATGCCAGCCACAGCAGCCAAGTTAGTAGTCACAAGAATCAGAGAGGTATCGAAGGGGTTGCCAGAGAGAGCGGAACCACCGTTGAATCCCCACCAGCCGAACCACAGGATAAACACACCGATAGTTGCCAGCGGAACGTTGTGAGCGGGAATTGCATGAGCCTTGCCGTTCACATACTTGCCGATACGGGGTCCGAGAATGATTACGCCAGCGAGAGCGCCCCAGCCACCCACGGAGTGAACCAGTTCAGAACCAGCCAGGTCGTGGAAGCCTTCTGCACCGAATGCAGCGAAGTTGGAGAGCCAACCACCACCCCAAACCCAGGAACCAACTACCGGGTAGACGAATGCTACGTAGAAGAAGGTGAACACCAGGAAGGAGGAAAGCTTGATACGTTCAGCAACGGCACCGGAAACGATGGTTGCAGCGGTAGCGGCAAACATAGCCTGGAACAGCCAGTCGGTGAACAGGGAGAAGTGACCGTTGTAGGCGGCAGTGAAGTTTGCGGGGTTAAGCCAATCGCCAATGCCGAAGCCTGCAAAGCCAAGCCAACCGTTAAATTCACCCGGGTACATCAGGCCGAAGCCCAGGAGTGCGTACACGGAAATACCGATTGCAGGTACAGCCACGTTCTTAAAGCAGATGTTGGATGCGCTCTTTGCGCGGCAAAGACCGGATTCAACGCAAGCAAAGCCAAGGCCCATGATGAACACCAGCATTGCAGAAATCATGATCCAGATATTTTCGGTCATGAAGATTGCTTCGCCCACAGTGGGAGCGGCTTCTGCAGCAGGAGCAGCGGCAGCTTCGACGGCGGCAGCAACAGGAGCAGCAGCTTCGGCAACAGTTTCAACAACGGCTGCAGCTGCGGAAGAAACGGTATCAGCCACGGCAGCGGCGGTATCGACGATAGTAGAAAGAGTATCAGCCATTTTTATACCTCCTTATTAGCCAATAGCTTCCGGGCCAGTTTCACCGGTACGGATACGGATACATTGTTCAAGGTTCGTAACGAAAATCTTGCCGTCACCGATGTTTCCAGAGCGGGCGCCGGCGATAATTGCATCGATGCAAGGCTGAACGAACTCATCGTTCACGGCAATGCGGATGCAAATCTTCTTGAGCAGGTTCACTTCAGTTTCGACACCACGATAAACCTGAGTGTGACCCTTCTGCTGGCCGCAACCCAGAACGTTGGTGACAGACATCTTGAAGATTTCGGCTTCGTAAAGCGACTGCTTTACGCTATTAAGCCTTTCGGGTTGAATGTAAGCTGTAACGAGCTTCATGTTTTCGTCCTTGTGTTGAGGTTTTCTTTTTGTTTACGCCCTCAATATGCAAAGACCGTGCCAACTTTCATTTTATGATTAAGACACAAGATGTAAAAGCTCGTATTTCCTTATAAATCAAGGAAATAAAGCAATTTTCAACAATTTTGGGAAAGCACAAATCGTCCTAGGGGATCGTTTTTTACAATTACACTTTATGAAGCACCCAAACAAAGTGTTTTACAAATTGTGTAATTTTACCAGATTTTTTCTTATTACAAGTTGGAATACGGGTTCAACCAGCGCCTTAAGGGTCAATAACAGAAATTCGTAATTTTCATTTTTTGTAATAAGCCAATTCGATTTTCTATAAACAAAAAAAGCCCCTTCACAAGGGCTTTTTTTTCGCATTTTCAATGAAATTATTTCTTGGAAGATTTCTTTGCAGTCTTCTTTTTCTTGTCCTTCATTTCAACACGGCGGCTACCGGAGCGAAGGCGTTCCCAGGGAGCAAAGGTCATAACGGGGAACTGGATCACGAAGAACCACAGATTAAACACAAAGAAGAAAAGAACCGCACCCCAGATGTTCGCATTCTTGGCAGGCTGAGCAGCCCCTTCAACCACCTGAACGTTCGGCATATCGAAAGCAATAGCTGTTACCACCAGCAAGGAGGACACCAGCATAGGAACCACCATCTGCTTAGCAGCTTTCACCATGGCACCTCCCTTGGGCATCCCTTCGCCAAGATACTTCCCCGCCAAAGCGGACAACCCCATTGTGCCAGCAAAACCAAGAGCGGAGAGAGCCGCCCATACCAGATAAGAAGGTTCCAGGGACGGCTGAAGAACAGCGACCAAGGCACTCAAGAACAACCAGCCCAGCACAAAGGGGAACAAGCCGCAGGCAACACCCATCTTTACGAAGAGAATGCAGACAATAGATACAAGAGCCAGTACTCCAAAGAAAATCAGGGGCATAGTCTCGTTGCCATCCATCAGCACAAGACTTCCCACAAAGAGGGCAATGGAAGCCACCGCACTTACGCCTGCACGAACTTTTCCAAAGACAAAGCTCAAGACCACAGTCGCAATAGTCGCAACCACCAGATACTGGGCGGAATTCCAGGCATTTGCCACACTAAAATCAGGCAGCCATTCAACAAGAGCACCAGAAGCGCCTACCGGAAGGGAAACAATGTTCTGCCAGCTGGAAGCAAGAACGGCAATCGTTGCAACGACCAGTCCCACCAGGGACAAAAGACGAATTCGCATCAAAATTTCCAGAATTTTCTGGACCTTGCCCGGTTTTTCTCTCAAATCCATATCATTACCTCGAAATCAATAGTTTCTGCTTTTTAGTGAAAGTCTTCTTGCCGTTAGGGGTAGACACCTGTGAGCGGACAACGTAGTGATACAGGCCATTAGCCAGAAGTCTGCCATGGTTATCACGGCCATCCCAGTGGGTTACACCGGATTCAGCATTCTTTATGACCTTTACCAACTTACCATTCTGATTGTAGATGAAAATTTCCACCTTAGCATTCTTATCTACAGCAAGATCCTTAAAGTAGAAGACAGTTCCCTTCTTGCCCATGGGATTGGGCACGTTATAGACATTCTGAAGACCTGCAGTCAAGCCATCCGTAATGTCCAGATATACCATCTTTACGCTGCGATTACCCAACACATCCAATGCACGAACCTTAAAGATGTAATTTCCTGCAGGATAAAGATTTTCACTAAAGTTCATGCGCATCTTTGCACGTTTGGATGTCTGTTCCAGATAAGGCCAGGGATGGAACGGATCCTTTACGCCAGCGATTTCAAAAGTAATACCTTCATCAGCCTGTTCCCTAAAGTCGAGAGCGGTTGAATCTTCCACCACGACCTGCAAGCAGGCAGGTGCCTGAAGTTTAACGGTTTCGCCATTGGTAAAGCCCGTTTTCTCCCCCATATTGCAAGGCTGTATGGTAATGACAGGAGGAACAGTGTCCTGCAAGGAATCCGCATAGCTGGATACACCTTCAATGCGTATATCCCTATGCAGGTACTTGGACACCTCAGGTTTCTTGTTATCAAACGCCCACATACGGATTTCAGAGGTGGAATCCCCGAAGGAAAGTTTCTTGGGCGTAATGAACTGGGTTTCGAAGCGGCCGTTTTTCACAGGGACTTCTTCAGAGAACACCAGGTTACCCTCATTAAAGATGGTAATGGAGTCCTCATCTACCTGCAAGGATATGCGACGGCTGAATCGACCTTCTGTAATCATCAAGTCTACGTAGCCGTCCTGGATGTTGTCAACTGTACCAGAAAGCACGACCTTGTCCAGAGCCCGTAAAGTATCCAATTCACGGTCAAGATGCACTAAGCCTGTAAAGTTAGGAAGCGGGATTACAGGTTCACCAAACAAGGTGTAACGTTCTTCATTATAGCGGTCAGAATTATAGACTGCTTTGCCAGCGCCAGCCTTCTTTCCATAACGGAACGCATCCCCCAATCTCGATCTGCCATTCACTAGACCACCCAGCATGTAGGCTTCAGCAAATTTCTTGTTGGAGGAAGCCCAGGTTTCACGAGTCGCACCAACGGAAGCAATAGCACCCACATCCTTTGCCAGGACAAATTCTTCGGATAATGACTTCTTGGCGCCAAAATCAAAACGGCCCACCGTGCAGGAGAACGAGCCAAGAATCGTATTACGCCCCTTGTTATTCAGGCGGGTCACATACCCAACCTTCATCAAGCCTTCACTAGCCCAGTCCGTCATGGAGCCATGACCAAAATAAGACGTAAACAATGCGCCCTGATTCAGCACATTCATAAAGTCCTCTGCAGCATCCTTCTTCTGGGCTGCAGCGTCTTCTTCGTAGTCAATCAGGTAAACTTTCTTGAAGTTCCAGCGAATGCCATGCTTCAAGGATGCGCTATCAATCGTCGCAATCAGGCTTTCCGTAGACATGGTGTGCCTCGAATAGTCCACGGATCCGCTATTCTTACCATCATCTGCAGAAACAAGCAGGGAGGAACGCCAGTTGGAGAAATCCATGGAGCCGGACATTTCATAGTCCTTTGCCTTGCGGTAATAATTTACCAGTTCCGTATTGCTAGATACAGGCAGTCGGGCGATCGACATATCCAGATCATAAGTACCATACATAATCTGTTCACCCGAATCAAGAACGGCATAGAAGTCATCCACCGCCTTGTCTTCTATTTCGAAGGGCGGAATATAGATAGGGCCAAGCTTGCTATTCATACCACGATAGTCGTAATGACCAGAGCCTGCCAGAAGCACATAATTCAGGTTGGGACAAACCTCTCGGGCATAGGCAATGTAGTTACGAATAGCCACCGGAGACATTCGACCTGCGGTATACTTGCGGTAGATATCTTCCACAGTCACAATAGCCGTAGGAATAGTGGAAGAAGCCTTTCCGCTGGAACGGAATTCAGCCAGAGAATCTGCCCCAGCCACAAATTCCGAGGGAACGATAATCAAGTATTCAATTTTGGAATTAGGACGGCTAAGGTCAGAAATCACCCCGTCCCTCCTGGCGGGAATGCCGGCAACCTTCAAGCCCGTGCGGAACATGTTGTTCTTTACAGCCAGATAACGAACATCCTCATAAGATTTTACACTATCCTTTGCAATTCCATTTGAACCGTCCAGAAGGCCCACCGGCTGCAAGTCCACAAACTTCATGACCTGAGTCCCTGCAGGAACAGGAACATTAATTACGCCGGATACGGCCCCCGGCAAAAGCCATTCAGCAGAATCAACCACGGGCTTCCACTGATAGGCAACGCTGTAACCATCGAATCGTTCAAAACGACCGGAAGGAAGCATGGTCAAGGCATACTGGTTTCCATCAGCCTTCAAGACGGCATTATCCATACGGAAATTGCCCCCCGGCATAAGAGTCACCTTTTCTTCCGAGCCCATGGGACTGGATGTGGCTTTGGAACCATTCACATCCATGGTGAACCAAATTTCATCCATTCGTTCCTTGTACGGTTTCCCACTCAAGCCGGATACATTCTGCTGGCCGCCGTACTTAGTATTATCCCATACGGAACGATTCGGGAAGTAGGAAATCGCTACATAGCTCTTGCCACCTTCAATGAAGCCCGGCAAGGTAGAAGTTTCCCTGGCATGCAAAGTGGAGGGAGCAACTTCAACCGTATCGGATACTTCGCCCCAGGCCCAGAACCATTCCTTACCCGTAGAGGATTCCCAGTCCAGGTCTTTACCGAAGTAGGTATCACGCAGAATGGCGTCCTTTTCAGCGCGGACGTAGCGCATCCAGTCCACATCCTTACCAGCGGCATTAACCACAGGAAGCTTTTCGCTTAAACGCAGGCCACTACCGTTTTCCTTGACGCCAAAGAGGAAACTCTGGATGTAGGAATAGGGGGAATAGGAATGGAAATAATCCATAGTCCCATTGACGTAGGAAGAATCTTCACGGTCCGCACGCTTCCAGAAGCCGTTGCCATAGCCAATAAAGACGATGGAGTCACCTTCGTTGAAAGTTCCATCGGCAACAGAACTTCCATTCGGAGAATGATCTCGGACTTCAATGGGAATTTCAAAAATATGGTTAGGGTTGCGGGCGTCCGCTCCTGGTCCCATAGAGGACAGTGTATCCGGAGACGCCCCGAACAGGCAAAGCTGATCCACCGCAATGCCATCTAAATCATTCTGACGTCCAAGAGACAGGAGGGACGTGCGAATGGTCTTGAAATCTACGGCATAAAGACCGTCTTCACTGAGAGAGCCAGGACGGTTCTTATCCCCTGTAACTTGCAACTGGGCAAGGAACGTCACATTGGAGGTTTGATCAGCGCTAGCCTTACGACGAGCCTTGCGAGATGCACTCATGGACACGCCGAACTTTTCGGCAGCCTTAGCGTTTACTACGGACGAGAGGGCGCGTTTCCCCGGATTCACACCGAGGGTAGCATTTTCAAACTTGACGTTCAGCCTGTAGCTCTTACGGAGGGAGGAGCCATTCCCACTTTTTACATACAGCGGGACACGAATGTCTGTAACCCAGAGTCCATCCTTGAAGTACGGCTCAGAAACCTTGAGAGATGTGTAACGAAGGGGCGCGCGGGCAAAATCCATCTTATCGCAAGCGGATTCATCCTGAAGCGCATTTCCCAAGGGCAAAAGTCTTTCCCCACTTAGGGAGACCACAGGACTATTCTTGGAAGGCAATGCCACACGATACAGACGATAGGGCACGCCGTTGTCATCATCCACAAAAGACCTTTCCGGATCAGCACATTTGCTTACCTGGCTATTGACAACTTCGTCATCCAGCACAAACCTAGATCTGGAATCTTCCACAATAATTGACGCCAGGGCAGGAACTGCCGCAAGCATCGCAAGACATGTTTTTAAGACAGGGAACTTCACATTCCCAAAATAGCAATTTTACTTCTTCGTTTTGATTTCTAGAATGGATAATCCGGACCCATTTGTCCTTAATTCTACGGATTCCCCCTTTGGAGTGGTAGCCCTGAACAAAACGAAAAACTCAGGTGTAATGCCACGGGAAAGAATCGCTTCCAATTCGTCCTGTTTCATCATGAATTTTCCATTCCAGGAAGGCATATACCAATGCCAAGCCTGCCAATTGAAAATACTGCGAGTGGACTGGACGAAAGCACGAAGCATCAAGGAATACTCATACTTGAAATAGTCGTCAAAATCACGCAAAATCACACGTTTTTCAACCATATTCTTCTTGGAAAATTCAGGATCGAGGATCAGCGGGTTCTCCCCCTTCTTTTCGTAGGACAGACGGATGGTATTCCTGGTAACGTAAGCCTTCAGGTTAGGCTGGTCTCGATGGACGAATTCGTTATCGTTCACTTGTCTGTAATCACGTAAAACCACCAGCGGATCCAGGACCCCATTGATGGCAAGATCTACAGGCTTTGCATCCAGATCCTTCAATTCGTAAAACACGATGGTCTCACCAGCGCCCTTGGGAAGGAGCACCGCCATCAAGGGCTTCCTGTTTTCCCCATCACGTTCCGTAAGGATCCAGACCATCTTAGGCTTGTTGCTGGACTTCAGGAGAGGATTCAGGACATCCATTACAGAAGGATCCTTAACGCCATTGACGTCCCACTCCATCCAGGTACCGGAACCACCCACAGAGTCCAGCACCGCAAAAAGGCGGTCCCCATCAAATAGACTCCTGGATTCCACAGCCCCAAGGACGGAAGCGGAACCAGCGGTAAGCCAGCCACTCTTGCTAGCCTTGACGGGAGCGGCGACGGACATGACGGCGGCAGCCAGCAGAATAATCAAAAAAGAAATCTTTCTCACAAAACCTTCCTAAGGAACAAGTAAAATACGTGCCTTAACAGACCGCGGCACTAGAAACCGATAGGTTCGCAGAGGGAATCGTCCAGACGGCTATACTGCAAATGGTATTCCTGGTCCAGCCAGTAGAGAGCCAGTTTCTTGTTGCTCCAGTTCTTCTTGGAGGCGGTGGCTTCGATGCCCTTGGTAATCAGGGGAACCGTTTCTACCAGGTCCAATTTCCAGGCGCTATCATCCCAAGTAAAAAGCATAATGGGAACTTCCGGACTCTTTGCAAGGCCGACGCTACCGCGGTCATTCTTAATCTTTACAGGTCCAAGATTCAGGCTAGTAAAGCGTTCGAACATACCACCCTTGGAAAGGAACAGCCAAAGCATCTTGTATTCGGAAACTTCCCACAGATGTTCACGTTCATACAGACGATACAGCAGAATGGAATAAGCTTCATAGAACTGACAGGTATCCAAGTCTTCCGGAGTGTAGCTTTTTGCATGTGCTTCCAGAGTGTCCAGCCAGTATTCAGAAGAATCCGTAAGCATTTCCAGCAATTGTTCGGAAGTAGAGCCATTGGAAACCGCACTTACAAAACTCTGGAACATATTTTCCAGCAAGGACTGCTTATCCTGTTCACGGGCCTGGACCTTGGCATCCTTCTGGTCGGCGGACTGACCAAGTGCAGCGTCCAGGGCATTAGGCTTTGCGCCATCGGTATTGGAACCAGCACAGCCTGCAAAAATGGAAAGGGCGACGCCCATGAGAACCGTAAGTATTTTATTTTTCAGTACATGCATCGTGATACCTACTTAAGAATGAGTTTAGACGAACTTCTCCGTGCCTGCACCCTCAAGGGCTACCAGGGCAGTGGTCCCGGCGGACAGCACCGGAACAAGACCAATACGGGAGTTCTTCTGACACTTCGTGAGTTTAATTTAGAAATCAAATCCTGCGAAGGAAGAAGCGCCCACGAAAACAAGGTCCATGCACTGCACCGAATGCAGATGGCCCTGGCCCTCCAGGTAAGATGCGAGCCCGCCAACCCGGAAATTCCCTTTCCCGGAAGCAATGGACATATCCAGACCTCCAACGCTCTGTTTCCCTTATTTGTCGCCCACGTATTTGACATTATGGCAAGTAAGGGCGGAGACACGAAAATGGCGGCTGCGGCATTTAAGCTTACCCCCAGCGCCCTTGTCAAAATCTTAAGGCAGGATAAAGCCTGCGCCACGAAACTTCAGGGCAACCGCCAGCAGAATGGACAAAAGCCTTTGAAGCTGTAAAAAACATTTTACAGCTTTTTTCGGGAAAAACTGAAACATTGGGACATTTCCCTCGTTTTAGTATGTAGGACACCAACAAACGGAGGTTTTATGAGTCCTACAATCAAGAACCGCGGCATCTTCGGTACCGCGGCAATCATCCTGTGTGCAGCCACGTTATGGAACTGCTCTACAGACAGCGCAAATGACAATAGTTCTGCAGCATTGAATGGCACATCCACCAATGTGGCACTGAAACTGGAATACAACGCCCCGCCCCTACTGGACAGTCTTGTACTGGACTGCTATGGCGCAGACACGCTCCATCTGGTCCACGCCGCCAATGACGGCAACTTTAGCCTGGACCTGTTCCCCAGCGATCACTGGAACTTCCAGGCAAAAGTATACGCCAATGGAGCCCTCATGCAGGTAGGTGAACTGGAAACAAAGCTGGATGCAGGCACCAATGTAAACCTGAACATCCAGATGCATCCCATTGTGGGATTTGTCTATGTGGAAATTCCCTTAGGTCTAGGCAATGCAGCCGGTATCAGAACCGGCGTCATGACGCTCTCCTCAAAGGAAAACCATTATGAGATTCCCATGACAATTACCGCCAGCAAGGGCTATTTCAAGAGCGAGATGCTTAAGCTGGGAGCAACTTACGACGTGACCATTTCCCTTCAGGATGCCGACGGAAATGAGATCTACGCCCTGTCAGACAAGTTCCTGTTAAGCGAAGACAGTCCTAATCCGGATTTGTCCCTCAATTCCCTCAGGGCACAGATTTCCATTGCCATCCAGGCGGCAGCAGAAAAGAACGTGAACCTCACGTTACCGCTTCCTGCAGGCTACCGTCTCCCTCGGGCAGAGGAACTTCTGATTACCGAATACTTTTCCGCCCCCGATTCCAAGGATAGTAGTCAGTATGAGTTCGTGGAAATATTCAACGGTAGTCTGGACACTTTGATTCTGGACGACTGCACCTTGAACGTTACCAGCGGCAGCACCAGCAAAAGCTTACCCTTGACCGTGAGCGAAATTCCTCCCGCAGGAATCCTGGTGCTAGGCTCCGCCAACTCCGAGAAAACTCCCGCGGGAAACGTAAACACCGAGGGTTGGCTCGACCTTGGGAACTCCAAGGGAGCGGTCGCTCTCAAATGCGGAAACGAAGTGATGGATGAAATCTACTATGCTACAGAGCCCGACAGTCTCCACGCAAACGTGGTTCCGGCCCTAGGTTCCAGCAAGTACGGAAGTTCTGGTCAACTGGACATTGACCAATGGAATAACCGCAAGGAAACAACCGCCTGGTGCCTCGGCGCTCCCACCCCAGGCAAACTCTCCTTCTGCAACTAAACATTCATTCCAGAGGCGAACCCGAGAGTACGCGCTCCTATCTTGAATTAGCACAATCCTAACGCAGGTTTTTCTCCCGACGAACGGGATTGTGCGGGCTTTCATGAGCGAAGGCCCGCTACGAAAGCAGGCCTTTTGCAATCTTTACGGTCTCATTCATTCCAGAGGCGAACCCGAAAGTACGCGCTCCTATCCTGAATTAGCACAATCCTAACGCAGGTTTTTCTCCCGACGAACGGGATTGTGCGGGCTTTCATGAGCGAAGGTCCGGTCAACACCGGGCCTTTTGCGAGCGCGAGGGTTCGTTCGCTTGGCCGAGCCAAGCGATAAAGAAGCCCGAGCTTTTATTTCATGAGCGAAGGCCCGGTCAACACCGGGCCTTTCGCGAGCGCGAGGGTTCGTTCGCTTGGCCGAGCCAAGCGATAAAGAAGCCCGAGCTTTTATTATTACGCGTGGATTTGAGAATTAGCGCGTTCCACGTCGAACAGTCTGCGGAGCAGTTCTGTACGAGCCGGTTCGCGTTCTTCAGCCAAGGTCAGCGGCCCCATATTGATAGCCACCAGGATAGAACCCGGATAATTGTTGGCATTCTTGATGAATTCGCTTTCGGAAACACCTTCAGTATAGAAGTCAACGACAAAGGTATCCCACTCGTCACTTTCCAGCTGTTCCTGTGCTTCGGCTTCAGTCTTTACAGCCTTGATGGTTGCACCCACCAGAAGATCCGTGAGAACTTCCAGGCAAGCGTCGCGACGAGCATCATCGTCTTCCCAGATCAGGATATGACGGTCACTGTAGTCACGAACTTGGTTAGCAGAACCATCGGATTCATCCTCGAGGAATGCTTCGGCGGATTCGTCCATTTCTTCATCATCAAAATCTTCAATATTCTTTGCCATAGTGACCCAAATATAGTAAAACCCCTTCTAAAAACTTGCCATATATAGGGCATTTTTCTATCTTTGGGCGCAAAAAATCAACCTCTCTTATAAAAAGAAGGCCTTATGGATCAGTCTAAAATCAGAAACGTCGCCATTATCGCCCACGTTGACCACGGTAAAACTACCCTGGTGGACCAGCTCCTCAAGCAGTGCGGAACTTTCCACGAAGGCGAAGAAGTCAACGAACGCGTGATGGACTCCGACAACCTGGAACGCGAACGCGGCATTACCATCCTTTCCAAGAACACCAACGTGATGTACAAGGGCTACCGCGTGAACATCGTGGATACCCCGGGGCATGCCGACTTCGGTGGCCAGGTGGAACGCGTTCTCGGTACCGTTGACGGCGTGATTCTGGTGGTGGACGCTTTCGAAGGTCCTATGGCCCAGACTCGTTTCGTTACCCAGAAGGCTCTCCAGATGGGCCTTATGCCTATCGTCGTGGTGAACAAGATCGACCGCGATGGCTGTAATCCTCATGGCGCCCTGGACAAGGTGTTTGACCTGTTCTGCGAACTTGATGCAACTGAAGAACAGCTGGACTTCGACAAGGTGTTCGGTTCCGGCCGTAAGGGCATCTGCAAGGCAGAAATGGAAGATCCGGATGGCGACTTTTCCATCCTCATGGACAAGATCATTGAACGCATTCCGGCTCCCAAGGGCGATCCCAATGCAGAACCCCTCATGCAGATCACTTCTCTGGAATACTCCGGCTTCCTCGGCCGTTTGGCTGTGGGCCGCGTCCAGAACGGTATTTTCAAGCCGGGTCTCACCGTCGCTCAGTCTTCCGTAGACGGCAAGTTCAAGAACGTCCGTCTCCAGAAGGTTCTCCGTTACGATGGCCTTACCCCGCAACCGGTGGAAGAAGCAGGTCCGGGTGACATCGTCCTCCTGGCCGGTTTCGACAACTTCGATATCGGTGATACCCTGTCCGCCCCCAGCAATCCGGTGGAACTGCCCCGTATCCATATCGACCCGCCCACCATCTCCATGCTGTTCACCGTGAACACATCTCCCCTCGCTGGTAAGTACGGTGGAAAGTTCATGACTGGTAACCAGCTGCAGGAACGTCTGGAACGCGCTCACATGGCTGACCCCGCCCTCCTGGTGGAAAAGGTGGATGGCGCATCTACATTCAAGGTTTCCGGTCGTGGTATCCTCCATCTGACCATCCTGGTGGAAAATATGCGTCGTGAACTCTATGAATTCACCATCGGTTCTCCCCAGGTGATTTTCCAGAACGACGAAAACGGCAAGCTCCTGGAACCTATCGAAGAATTCAAGGTTGAAGTGCCCAGCGAATATAGCGGCGCCTGCATTGAAGAAATCGGCAAGCGCAAGGGCGAAATGGTCAACATGGTCACCGACGACAACGACCGAGTGACTTTGGAATACCTGGTTCCCTCTCGTGGCCTTATCGGAATTCGTCCCAAGCTGTTGTCCCTGTCCAAGGGTTACGCCATCAGCCAGTCCATCTTCAAGGCATACGAACCGTACAAGGGAGAAATTCCCGCTCGTATCAACGGTGTGCTCATTGCCAAGGAACCGGGCGAAGCTGCTAGCTATGCACTTTCCAACCTGGAAGACCGCGGCTACCTCATCATCGGACCGGGTGCAGAAGTTTATCCGGGTATGATCGTGGGCGAACACAACCGCGACGTGGATATTACCGTGAACGTGACCAAGGGTAAGCACCTTACCAACATGCGTTCCAAGTCCGCTGACGATATGATCCAGCTGACTCCGTACCGCCGCCTGACTTTGGAAGAATGCGTCACCTTCATCAACGAAGACGAATGCATCGAAGTCACTCCGGAAGTGCTGCGCCTGCGCAAGACCGAGCTCGACCCCATCAAGCGTAAGCAGCTCTCCAAGAAGCCGGTGGAAGAAGACTAATTAGAGGCTAGGATTTAGGATCTAGGGGCTAGGGAATGTTTGTGAAGAACGTTTCCTGAACCTAGAGCCAGCTGAATCCTCTGACTATACGAAAAAGGCCCGCTTTTAAAGCGGGTCTTTTTTGCGTTTAATGAATAAATCCCAGGCGGCCTTCCCCGCTTTTGAGGTATTCATTCATATAGTCTTTTGCAATCTTGCAAGCTTCAGGAAGACTCTTGCCTAGCGCCACATTGGCAAGGATGGCAGAACTCAACACGCAGCCGGTTCCATGCTTTCCGCAGCCTGGCAAACGGGGGCTTGCAAACTTGTATTCCTTACCTTCATGGAGCAGCGTGTCGATGGACTCGGAACCTTCGCAATGGCCGCCCTTCAAGAGAACAGAGCAGTCCTTCCCCATCTGGATAACGCCCTTGGCCTGAGCCTCTTCCAAACCCAGGAACTTGTATTCATCGGCATTGGGGGTAACAAGGTCAATCATCTTCATGACCGGCAAGAACTCATTTGCATCCCGCATAAAATGAAAGCCTGCGCTGGCACTGGCGATGGGATCCCAGACGATAAATGCATCGGGAGACTTTTCGCGGACAAACTCCACAATGCGTTTCAGGATCTTCGCCTTTTCCACAAGACCTATTTTCACGTACTTGAAAGTGTGCTTCTTGAACAAAGTTTCCAGCTGGGCTTCGATACGTTCCCAGATGACCCAACCCGGAGCGACGAATTCATCTTCATTTTGTTCTGTAAGTGCGGTACAAACGGCCTGACCATAGACACCGAAGTGGGACATGGTCTTGATATCCGAAATAAAGCCGGCACCCGCACTACCGTCAAAGCCGGCAATGGTCAAAGCATAAATCATCTCAGCCATTTCAAATCCTTTGCAGAAATTCTTTTTTCTGTGCTGTTAGTAAAATAAAAAAGACCGTTCAACGAAATCCAAGCAGATCTACAAATAGAAGGCTATTAAGCCGCCAGTCACAGCACAAATCAGGACCACCGCAGGGATAATAGGCTTCCGCATGGATTTTGCACCCAGGAAGAACACCAGGCCGCCCTTGGTCAGCGTATTGGCAAGGCTCGCAAAGAGGAACGCAAGGACCAGCTCCCGAACACCCAGGCCTGCCTTCAGGTGCATGTCGATGACGGAGAATGCCACCGCATCCATTTCGGCGGCACCGCCCAGAAAACTACAGGCAAGGAGCGCTCCTGATCCAAGATAAACGCGGGCGGCGTTAGCCACAAACATGACTGCGGTAAATACCAGGCCAAACTTGATGGCGGGAAGCAGCTTGAAGGGATTGCTGAAATCCGCAGTTTTCGCCTGGTGGTTTCGGCTCGCACGATTTTTCAGGAACAGGGCGTACCCCAACCCAGGTACGACAGGCAATAGGAGGGGCAAGGCAAGAGGCACTGCCAGACTTCCGCTTAACACTACACAGATAAGGTAGAGACGAACATACATCACCGACCAGCTAAGAACAATTCCCAGGGTAAAGTCCGGAGCATACTCCTGGTTATCCTTGCTGCGCCCCGCAAGATTCAATGTAAGTGCAGTGCTGCTGGCAATGCCGCCCAAAAGTCCGGTCAACCAAATTCCCTTGCCTGGCCCCACCAGCTTAATGAGAACGTACCCCACAAAGCCAATGCCGGAAATAAACACCACAAACAGCCAAATGGTATGGGGATTTAGAACCTGCAGACCAGGCGGGCCAAATGCCTGATCCGGAAGAAACGGCAAAATCAATGCGGAAATCACCGCAAACTTCAACGTGGCAAGAATATCTTCGCGGGACAATTTCTGGGCAAAGCTATGGAGCTGTTCCTTGGCCGTAAGAATCCAGAGGATTACCACCATAATGGCGCAGGATTCCAGCAAACGATTATGCCAGCACAAGGCGCCCAGCAGGTACACAATGACAAGAGCTACACTAGTGGTAATGCCTGCAGTAACAAAGGCAGCCATGGGGGTTCCAGGTTCTTCCCGATGATTCATGCCAAACGCAATATGACTGGCCGTAAGCAACAGACCAATGACAATAAAACCAGAAACAAAGGGAGCGACCCCACCCATCAGCGCCGACAGATAGGCCGCCATTGCTCCACCCAAACCCACAAGCGTAAACGTCCGAACACCAGCCGGATGCCGATCCGCCTGGTTTCCATAAGTGTGTTCACGCTGCAAGCCAATAATCAGGCCAATACCAATGGCTGCAGCCAAACGATATAAAACACTGAATTCTATCATATTTTTTAATCTATACTATTTTCAAAAAAAAGAAGAGGCGTTTTTTGGACACCTCTCTCTAAGTTGAACTATTCAGCCCAAAGACGTTAACGACGTACTAGTTTCGACTTGGATTCCTGCTTCATCTTGTACATACGCTTGTCCGCCATACGATAGACATCCTTAGCTTTGCAGCAATCAATACATTCGCTACGTTTAGCTACGCCATAGGAAGCCTCCAGAGGAACCGGAAGCCCTTCAGAATTTTTCACAGCCAGGACATCCATACGTTCTTTCACCATGTGGATTTCTGAAAGATGGGATTGACGTACGACGACCACAAACTCATCGCCACCCATACGGATTGCAGTTCCTATTCCTACCACAGCTTCCTGCAAGGCACTTGCAAAACAGGATATCAGAAGATCGCCATTGGAATGCCCATGGGAATCATTCACCATTTTCAGACCGTTCATATCGATACTGACAATGGCAAAATCTGCATCTTCCTGATCCAGTACATCGAAAATCTGTTCGCACTTTGTTCTATTGTACAGTCCCGTCAGGGCATCCTTATAAGCAAGTTCCGCAAGGACCTCCTTTTCCGCCTTGGCAGCCACAGCCTCATACACATAAACCGCATAGGCTAGAATAAGACATAGAATGAACAACAGTGCGCCCCAGGGAGTCCAGGTGGTACTCATGAAATCGCCGGAAAACAGGAAATGGTACAGAAGATTATACCGGACGATATCAAGTAATGCCACCGCAAAGAAAATTACCAGGCCTACCGAGAAAATCTTCTCCGATTTGCCCATATTCCTTGAATAAACCAGACCAGAGGCCATCGCATAGACTGTAAGTAGACATAGGAATACGTGGTATGGAGTAATAAAGTGAGAAACCAGGGCGACATTCGAGAAATGCAGGACCGCCACGCTCGCAACAAACATTGTACAAAGAATCGTGATCATTCTAAGCATCTTGTGCTTAAAAGGATTAAGCTTCCCCTTGTGCATATCCTGCAACAATAGCAGGAACGGGATGGGAATCGAATAAAGGCACATGTATTCCATAAAGTTTGTGGTCACAAAATCCAAGGAACACACCTGGATAACCTTCGTATAGCACATGCTCCAGACGCCAATCAAAAGCGACATGATTCCAATCAGGACAAATCGATAGAACTTCCTACTAAACCCACAGGCGATCAGCCCCAATACAGTTCCCAGGAAGCCTAGCACCACAAGAAAGATGCCAATATAGAGGGAGTATGCATGGCGGGCCAGATAATCGGTATAGGCAACCTCGGTAGAGAGCATTTCAAAAGTGTTCACCCTGTCCAGAGGCTGTCTGAAGCCCCCATAGTAAGTCACATTTAAGACCTTACCATTGGCGGTGTAAGGAACCGGAACAGAGAAAATACCCGTCCCGATAAAACGATGTTGCATAAGACGATCAAATCCGTACATGAAAACGGTCCAATCTTCAATCTGGACCTTCACAGCCGCATGGTTCGTCTTAATACGGAACATGTAGGGCGGGCGGCCTTTAAAGACAAATCTCTTGGAGAAGGTAATGGAATCCTTATACCCTAGCGGCCCTTCCGGAAACTTGTACACGTCTATCGTCTGATTTTCATAAACGTGACCATTCTGAGTAACAGTCCAACCATCCTTCATTATCTGGACGTTTGAATCAATACCACCAGCACGGAAAACATCAAAAACAAGAGTCAACAAGAAAACAGCCAATAGCGCCGCAAGGCTCCATAGCACATGTCTTCTCTTTATCTTTTTTACCAACTTAAGCACGGACTAATCCCTTTCCCATACCTGGAATACAGTCGGAAATTCGTTCTTTTCGTCGGCGGGGAAATTTTCTTCGTCCACCTTGCGCCAGCCTTCCCCCCAGTCCGGAAAGAATACATCGCCCTGTATTTGAGCAAGAACGCGAGTGACGTACATCTTCTTTACAAGAGGCATGGCTTCGCCATAGATTGCAGCACCGCCAATAATGAAGCATTCCGTTTCGCCAGCAGTCTCGCAGGCACGAATTGCAGCATCTAGGGAATTGCACACAACGCACCCCGGAGCCTCAAAGGATGTATTGCGGGTCAGCACGTAATTAGTACGGTTTGGTAACGGACGTCCAATATCGTCGTAGTTCTTGCGACCTAGGATGATGGAATGACCTGTAGTAATGGCCTTAAAACGCTTGAGATCTGCAGAAAGGCGCCACGGCAAATGTCCATCGCGTCCAATCACATTGTTTTCAGAAACAGCAACAATTGCAGATATCCGCATTTTAACCTCTACACAGCGATGGGAGCCTTGATGGTGGGATACGGATCGTAGTCCACCAGTTCAAAATCTTCAAACTTGAATTCAAAGAGATCCTTCACTTCCGGATTCAACTTCATGGTGGGAAGCTTACGAGGCGTACGGGACAACTGTTCCTTCACCTGTTCAAAGTGGTTGGAATACAGATGGGTATCGCCCAAGGTATGGATGAACTCACCCGGTTCGTAATCGCAGACCTGGGCAAGCATCAGAGTCAAAAGGGCATAGCTTGCAATATTGAAGGGAACACCCAGGAAGGTATCTGCGCTACGCTGGTACAGCTGGCAGGAAAGCTTGCGCTTACCAGAGGCGCCAACACCGCCAACGTAGAACTGGAACAGGCAGTGACAAGGAGGCAAAGCCATCTTATCCACCTCGGAAACATTCCAGGCGCAAACCAGGTGGCGACGGGAATCCGGATTATTCTTCAGGCTATTGACCAAGTTCTTGATCTGGTCAATGTGGCCTCCCTCAGGAGTAGGCCAACTACGCCACTGATGACCGTAAACGGGACCCAGGTCGCCATTTTCGTCGGCCCATTCGTCCCAGATGGTCACCTTGTTATCGTGAAGATACTTGATGTTGGTGTCCCCCATCAGGAACCACAGAAGTTCGTGAATGATGGAGCGCAAGTGCAGTTTCTTAGTGGTGAGGCAAGGAAAACCCTTGGACAAGTCATAACGGCACTGACGACCAAATACAGAACGAGTACCCGTACCAGTACGGTCGGAACGGTCCACCCCGTTATCCATAATATCTTTCAAGAGGTCCAGATACTGCTGCATATTAAACCTCTTCTGCAGCATCATCTGCCGCGGTATTTTCAACCATAGGGAAAAGGTCAGCGCGTTTATAGCTCTTTGCGCCCTCCACTTCCTTTTCCACAAGCAGCTGGTTCAACGCATTCAAAATCAAGTCCTGAGTATGGCGAGGAACAGGCTTCTTGCCCAAGCGAGCCTTCTGCACCATTTTATGATTCAAGTGAGCGGCATCCATTTCTACCACGTCGTGGTTAGATGCTCCAATAGCAGTCAAAATTTCGTCAAGTTTAGTCATATACATAAAGATACATTAAAAAAAATCCCCCGGAACGAGTCCGAGGGATTTTAAGCATTCCTAGCTCTAAAGATTACTGAGCGTAGTTGCTATGGCAACTCATACCGTCATCATCGGGGCTTACGAAGAGCATTTCGATACGGCGGTTCATTTCACGGCCATCAGCAGTGGAGTTATCGTCCACAGGGCATGTAGGTCCAAGACCGATTGCCTTGATACGATTCTTCTTAACGCCAGCCTTGGTGAGTTCCTTCATCACGGCTTCAGCGCGCTGCTGAGACAGCTTAATGTTCTTGGCTTCCTTACCAACGTTGTCAGTATGGCCCTGGATAACAATCTGCAGATCCTTGTATTCGTCGACTTCGTTGAGCTTCTTAGCGATGCTCTTCAAGATCTTCTTAGCATTGGATTCGAGAGTTGCCTTACCAGACTTGAAGGTCACACCATCGAGCTTTTCTGCAGCCTTCTTCGGGCAGCCATGACCGTCATCGCCAGCCACATCCGGGCAGCGGTCAATACCGGTACATACGCTTTCGAACTGCTTCTGAAGCTTCTTGTTGGTCACCCATTCAGAGCAGACGCCATCCTTATCAGCATCCGGATCTTCGTCAGACGGGCAGCCGTTATTCCATTCCGGGCCATTTTCGTCTTCGCAACGGTCATAGCCGTGGCAAACATCCTTATACTGTTCCAGCATCTTCTGCTTGGTCACCCACGGAGAGCAGAGGCTATCCTGGTCCGGGTCCGGATCATCAGCCGGGCAACCCTTATTCCATGCAGGACCTGCTTCGTCTTCACACTGGTCCTTACCAGTACAAATATCCTTGAACTGGTCAAGCATCTTCTGCTTGGTCACCCACGGAGAGCAGACACCATCCTGGTCCGGGTCCGGATCATCAGCCGGGCAGCCCTTATTCCATGCAGGACCTGCTTCAGCCGGGCACTTATCCAAGCCATGGCAAACATTTGCAAACTGGTCAAGCATATTCTTTTCAGTTACCCAAGGTGCGCAGAGGCTATCGCCGTCAGCATCCGGATTGTCCATGGGGCAACCATCAGCAAAGGCTTCACCAGCTTCGTTGGGGCACTTATCGATACCGGAGCAGATACCGTCGTACTGGTCAAGCATACCACGTTCGGTTACCCAAGCGTCGCAGATGCCATCCTGGTCGGTATCCGGGTTACCCAGCGGGCAACCTTCGTTATTGGCAGGACCGAATTCAGTCGGGCACTTATCGATACCCTTACAGGTCTTTTCGATAGCGTATTCCTTCTTCAGGTCTTCGTTTTCAGCAGCCTTTTCGAAGTAGTAGCCCATCTTCTTCTGGGTCACCCATTCGTCGCAGAGACCGTCGTTATCGGAGTCAGGATCATCCCACGGGCAGCCCTTATTTGCCTTGGCACCAGCTTCACCCGGGCACATATCGTAACCCTTACATACACCAGCGAACTGATCAAGAGCGCCTTCGTCAGTTACCCACGGAGAGCAGAGACCGTCACCATCCGGGTCCGGCTGCTTGGTCGGGCAACCATTGAACTGGGCAGAACCAGCCTGTGCCGGGCATTCATCGATGCCTTCGCAGACATCCTTGAACTTCTTGGACATCTTCTTCTGGCTTACCCAAGGATCGCAAACGCCGTCCTTATCCGGGTCCGGGTCATCCAGCGGGCAACCATCGTCGCCTTCGCCAGCTTCGTTGGGGCACTGGTCAACGCCTTCGCAGACGTCAGCAAATTCGGACTGGAAGCCCTTTTCAGCAACCCAGGAATCGCAAACGCCGTCTTCGTCAGCATCGGGGTTACCCAGCGGGCAGCCCTGGTTCAGACGATGACCATAGTCATCCGGGCACTTATCTTCGTCATCCGTAACGCCATCGCCATCGCGGTCCTGAGCAAGCAGGAAGCCGCTCCAGGTGATACCGCCATAGACGGTGTACTGCGGGGTAACGCGGATACGGTCAGCCTTTACACTGAATTCGCCTACACCACCGATGTTTTCGTTCTTACGGTCACCATTAGACAGTACATAAACATTGTTCAGGTAGTTGTCTGCACCGCCCAGATAGTAGGAAGCACCCATGTGGATGTCCATACCGATCGGCAGGTGGAATACGATACCACCCGTAATAGACTTCATGTCCAGCTTCTGTTCGATGGTCTGGCCAATCGGGTCAAGATAGGTAAACGGATCCAACTGCATGTCCCAGAAGAATTCTGCAAACAAGGAGAGGAAATCCATCACATAGACTTCGGCAGCACCGCTGATGAACGGATTGGACATGTAGTCTGCATTCATCACATAGTTGTAACCACCGTTAATATGGACGAGGAACGGGAAACCGTCGCCACCATCCAGCTTGCTAAAGTCTGCGGTAACAGCAAGACCGCCGTTAATAGCGGTATTCTTGGTACCATAAGGCAGAGCAACGCCGTTATTCTTGTTGATGTAGCTGAGATGACGGATCCACAGGCCCTGCTTAGTCACGTTGGCAGTACCTGCTTCGACACCACCGAAAATGGCCAAGTCGATGGGCTGGTCATCGGGCAGCGGGAAACGGAACTTCAAGTCGCCCTTCAGGTTACCGATATAACCCATCTTGACGCCACTAATGTCTGCTTCACCCACAATAGGTTCGTCGTCGCCATTGGTAACACGCAGGTTACCATGAGCAGTCATCTGATCATAGTAAACGGGAAGGGTTACGCCGATATCGAAGTAGCTACCGATACCGATTGCGAAACCGACGTTGGCGCTGGCACCCATAAAGTCTGCTACAGGAGCGTCAATTGTCTGTGCACCGGAGTCGTAAGCATATTTCTGAGTAAGAGCAGCTCCAGTTACGTCGTTGTTCGGGAACATGTCGTTACCGAATGTTCCGTCGCCTAAAAGGGTAAAGACTAACTTAGAGCTACCCAAGGACTGAGCAGATTGGGTCTTGTTGACACCAACGAAGCCTTCCTTATTGATGGTCTGGGGATGCGCTGCAAAGGCAGAACCTGCCAAAGCGAGGGCAGCACCCATAGCTATTTTTTTCATAGCGTCTCCTTAAGAAGGGGAACCCTACCAAACAAAGGATTCCCAAATTAACTAAGGTAAATATAACTTATGTTTACATACCCACAAAATTTGACAGGGAGAAATGAAACGAAAATCACAAAAACAGGGGCAAAATCGCCTATTGAAAACAATTATTTACAAATTAGCATGAGCCGCAAGCTGTTGTGTTTTTCACATCACCCGCGCTAAATATTTCTCTGAAACGAATCCTCGAATATTTCGGGATGAGTCCTGCAGATGCTAGTAAAACCTCTCTTTCCCACAATGATGTGGTCCAGTACCGGAATCTGGAGGATCTTTCCCGAAAGGCAGAGAGAGCGGGTAATGGACATGTCTTCCGGGCTCGGCAACAGGGAGCCAGACGGATGATTATGGGCAAAGATAACCGAGACGGCACGATCCTCGATAGCCTTTACGAAAGCCTCCCTCGGATGCACCGGAGTCTGATTCACCAAGCCCGTAGTAAGTTCATGAACCCGAATAACGTAATTTGCGGAATTCAAGGTTACAAGCACTAGGTGCTCCTGCGTCTCATACTTCAAATAGGAAAGCCGGGAAATCAAATCTTCAGGCGCCCCCACTGGAATTGCCTTTTCGCTGAGGATATAGCGTCCGGAGAGTTCCAGGCAGGCAAGAATTTGCAAGGCCTTCACCTTTCCCAGACCACGGATCTTGCGCAAGTTCTCTAAAGTCGGCACAGACGTTTCCGTAGCCAAGTATTCCGAAATACTCCGGGACAATTCAAATACATCGCAATTCTGACAACCGCTCCCAAGGATCAAGGCCAAAAGTTCTTCGTTACTCAAGGCAGCGGGCCCATATTGCTCCATTTTCTCCCGAGGAAGGAGATGGGCTACCGGCAAGTAATTTTGAACAGGCTTCAAGGGATTATCGCAAACATATCCATTCATAGGAGTCCTTTTTTAGTGGTACAACCTTTCCTAAACGTTTTCATCACAGCGATTGAACAGACTTTTTATGAAAAATGAAGTTTACGTTAGTACATTTGAGCTTTCAACGACAGTGAAGACGGATTCAAGAGTCTGTTTTTACAATTACAAGGGGGTCCTTTTCCGCATTTACCAAAAAAGAAAAGCATTTTTAATTTATACAAAACAACATTTTTCAAAATTTCCAGTAAAAAACACCGCTTTTCAGAAGTTCTTTCCGTAACAAAAATCACTTTTGTCAATTTTCTCGTCACTTTTTTCAACTTTTTCACACATTTCCCCTCCATTTTCAAATTCTTTGACTATATTTTCGGCATTAAAATTTGAAGTTTAACTATCCGAAAAGGAAATTTTATGGCAAATAAAACCTTAAGCGGTGCAGAAGTGATCATCGAATGCCTCAAGCGTGAAGGCATCGACACCATCTTCGGCTATCCTGGTGGATCCGCAATTCCGATGTTTGACGCAATCCTTGATTCCAACATTAAGGTTGTCCTCACCCGTCATGAACAGGGTGCAACCCACATGGCTGACGGCTATGCACGTCAGACCGGCAAGGTGGGTGTCGCTCTCGTGACCTCCGGCCCGGGCGCCACCAATACCTTCACTGGTATTTATACTGCTCTTATGGATTCTAGCCCCATCGTCGTGCTGGCCGCACAGACCACCACCCCGAACCTGGGTAAGGACGCTTTCCAGGAATGCGACACCAGCGGTATGACTTTCGCTGCAGTCAAGCACTCCTACCTGGTGAAGGATCCCAACGACCTTCCTCGCATCATGAAGGAAGCTTTCCACATTGCACGCACAGGCCGTCCGGGTCCCGTGCTCATCGACCTCCCGAAGGACGTGACCGCAGGTGCCTGCACCGCTCCGTTCACCGACCAGATGGACCTCCCGGGCTACAAGATTCCTACCTACGCACCTACCGAAGCTGTGGAAAAGGCAGCTGAATACCTGAAGAAGGCTAAGAAGCCCCTCCTCCTGGTTGGCCACGGCGCAATGATTTCCGGCGCATCCCGCCAGGTGAAGGAACTGGCCGAAAAGCTCCAGGCTCCGGTGGCTTGCACCTTGCTGGGCCTCGGCACCTTCCCCACCGACCACGAACTTTCCCTGGGCATGCTGGGCATGCACGGTACCGTGTACGCCAACAAGGCCGTTCTGGACTGCGACTTGATCCTCTCCATCGGTTCCCGCTGGGACGACCGTATTACCGGTAAGCTGGAAGTGTTCTGCAAGGACGCTATCAAGATGCACATCGACATCGACCCTGCCGAAGAAGGAAAGGTTCTCCAGCCGGATGTGTTCATGTGCGGCGACGCAAAGATGGTTCTTGAACAGCTCCTGCCCCTCGTTGGCAAGTTGGACACCGCCGAATGGATCAAGACCTGCCAGACTTGGAAGAAGCGCTTCCCGCTGACCTACCCGAAGCAGGGCGGTCTCCGTATGCAGCACATTGTCCAGACTGTCAGCGACCTCACCAAGGGTAACGCCATCGTTACGACCGACGTGGGCCAGCATCAGATGTGGGTGGCTCAGTACTTCCATATCAACCATCCTCGTCAGCTCCACTCCAGTGGTGGCGCAGGCACCATGGGCTTCGGCCTTCCGTCTGCAATCGGTGCCGCATTCGGCAACACTACTGGTTGGCCGGTCTGCAGCTTCAGCGGCGACGGTGGCTTCCAGATGACCGAATTCGAACTTGCAACCGCAGCACTCCACAAGTTGCCCATCAAGATCTTCGTTCTTGACAACAAGTACCTGGGCATGGTGCGTCAGTGGCAGGAACTCTTCTACGATCACCGCTACAGTAGCGTTGACATGCAGGGCAACCCCGACTTCGTGAAGCTTGCAGAAGCTTACGGCATTCCGGGTCTGCGCATCAAGCGCGCTGCAGACGCTGAACGCATGATCCAGAAGGCTCTGGACTATAATGATGGTCCTATCGTTATCTGGTGCGAATGCGAAAAGGAAGACAACGTGTTCCCGATGATTCCGGCAGGTGCTCCGCTCACCTCCATGATTACTGAACAGCCCAAGGCTCAGCTCGAAAAGCCGACCGGATCGACCTAATCGCGGAAAGGAGATTTAAAAATGATTTCTACAGCTCATTCTATTAGCTTGTTAGTTGCAAACCGCCCGGGCGTGCTCGTTCGCATCGCTCTGGTGTTCTCCCGCCGTGGTTACAACATCGACTCTCTGGTCGTGTCCCCCACGCTGGATCCCAATTTCAGCCGCATGAACATTGTGGCTCATGGTAACCCGGAAATCTTGATGCAGATCATCAAGCAGTTGGAAAAGCTGGTTGACGTCGTGCAAGCCAAGGACCATACCAACATGAACGTGGTGGAAAAGGAACTTGCCTTGATCAAGGTTCGTTGCGCTCCGGAACAGCGTACCGAAATCCTGCAGCTCTGCGACCACTTCAAGGCTGTTACCGTTGACATGACCGAAAACTCCATGATCATCCAGATTACCGGAAACACCGATAAGATCGATGCCATGAAGAGCCTGTGCCAGAAGTTCGAAATTGTCGAATACATCCGCACCGGTAAGGTCATCATGCTCCGCGGTGAAGATAAGACCTAGTCTTATTTTCTAGACCAATAAAAAGTCCTCGGTGATGAACCGAGGGCTTTTTCTTACATTCGACAGATTGCCGAACAGTAGCGGCTTAAGTAATTACGAGTTACGAGACCGCTATGGATTCTTCACACCTGCGGTGTTCAGAATGACGTGATAGAGCGGTGTTCAGAATGACGTGATAATGACGGTTTCTGAACGACAACAAAGTCAAAAGCCTAGCACAGCTTCGGAGATTTCATTAGCTTCGTCGGAGCCGTCGTCCGCCCAGTCGGAGATGAATTCACCCCAGCCATCGCTAGTGCCACAGCCGACGCCCACATCAAAGCTGGACCACTTGAGGGCTCCAAATACATGCTCAAAACGTTCCATCAGGTCGCCAAAGAAATCTTCCGGGAATTCATCTTCCTCCACCATGATGCTTCCATCCATAGCAAGCAATTCCCCTTCGGGAAGTTCCTCGAAACGGCATTCGTATTCGTCCATCATGACATCGTCGACGGAGTACCAGTCCCCGCAATCTTCGCTGGGAAGTTCCGCTTCGGGAAACTGTTCCATAATGGCATCATACAGTTCAGCCAGCTGGCTGCTGACACCCACAAAACGGACAAGAACTCTGTAGCTCATGAAGACTCCTTATATGAACGAGTTAACATTACGTTCCTAATCACAAATATAAATACGGAAAGACGAAACGAGCCAACATCGTCATAAATCGGGTATATTGCGGGCAATAGTTTTTGCTTATTATAGCCCCATTCTATTTCAAATTACTAGCTCTTGAATCCCGCAGATTATAATAGATCAAGGAACAACTTTCTATATTTGCAGCCGTATGAGTGAATTTTTGTTGAAGAATAGTATCGGTCCCGTAGTTCCCCAGACCTTCGTGAAGGATTATGGCGAACAGGGTTTCATGCTGGAAAATGGAAAGACTTTGCCGGCGCTGGAAATCCGATACGAGACTTACGGTAAGCTGAACGCGGAAAGAAACAATACGGTCTGGGTCACATCCCCCCTGACCGCAGACGCCCATGTGGCAGGATATTACACCCCGGAAGACAAGAAACCCGGTTGGTGGGACGCCCTCATTGGCCCGGGCAAGCCGGTGGATACGGACCGTTTTTTCGTGGTCTGCAGCAACATCCTGGGTGGTTGTAAGGGTTCTACGGGCCCCGCAAGCATCAACCCGCGCACAGGCAAGCCCTACGGCAGCACCTTCCCCACCATTACCATCGGGGACATGGTCCACGCCCAGAAGGAACTGGCCGATTATCTTGGAATCAAGGACATTTACTGCGTCATTGGCGGTTCCATGGGCGGTTTCCAGGCCATGAAGTGGGCCATCTACTATCCGGAACAGGTAAAACGTTGCGTCCTCATTGCAACGTCCCCCCGCTTTAGCAGCCAGGCCCTGGGCTTTGAAATTGTGGCCCGTGACGTCATTACCCAGGACCCCAACTACAACAACGGCGACTACTACGAAACCGCTCATCCGGACGTAGGTCTTTCCAATGCACGTAAGCTGGCCCATATCACCTACCTCAGCGCCGTGGGCATGGAGAAGAAGTTCAAGCGCGCCCAGGATCACGAGCACAGGAACCACGCCATTACCTACAGCACCCCGTTCGACCTGGATTTGCCCCTGGAAAGCTACCTGCGTTATCAGGGCGCCAAGTTCGTGGACCGTTTTGACGCCAACAGTTACCTGCACATTGCACACGCCACCGACTGCTTCGACCTGGAAACTGAATACGGTTCCCTTGAAAACGCCTTCAAGGACGTGAAGGCTGAAGTACTGAACGTGAACCTTTCTACGGACTGGCTCTTCCCGCCCCACGAGTCCCGTCGCATTACCAGCGCTCTCCTGAATTCAGGCAAGGTGGTGACAAGCCTTGAACTGGACACCCTGTTCGGCCACGACGGTTTCCTTATTGAAGACGAAGACCTGGGCAAGGCTGTAGGCCGTTTCCTGGACAGCAAGTATGGCGCACTGACCGGCAAGCAGACCATTCCCGTGTTCCACGACCAGCAGGACTTTGAACTGCTCGGCTCCATGGTTACCGATGGCGCCAAGGTCCTGGATCTTGGTTGCGGCAGCGGCGACCTGATCGACTATCTCCGTCGCACCAAGAACGCAACCGGCCTCGGCATCGAAAAGCGCATGAAGGACATCATGGACTGTCTGGAAAACGACGTGCCCGTGGTGCAGCGTGACCTGGATGAGCGCGGCATTTCCGACATCAAGGACGACAGTTACGACTACGCCATCATTAACCGTACCATCCAGGAAATTCGCGATCCGGTGGCATTGTTGAACGAAATTCTCCGTGTGGCAAAACGCGTTATCGTGACCTTCCCCAATTTCGGGCACTGGTCCGCCCGTGGTTCCCTCATGCTTCATGGCCGTATGCCTAAGTCCAAGGAGCTTCCCTACGAATGGTACAACACGCCGAACATCCGCCTGTTGACCGTGAAGGACTTCTACACCCTGTGCGAAAAGGAAGGCCTGAAGATCGAAAAGATGGCTTTCCAGAACGAACAGCTGATGAGCAAGATCCTTACCGCTCTGGGCCAGAAGAACTTCGGCGCAGAACATGTGATTGCGATGGTCTCTAAAAAGGTTTAATACAATGGCAAACAATCCTATTCTTTCCATGACTGGCTTTGGCAAGAGTGAATCCATGTTCCAAGGCACTCCTTGCGTGATCGAAGTCCGTAGCGTCAACAACCGTTTTCTGGACATCAGCTGCAAGCTGCCGAAGAACCTCGCCTATCTCGAAAATTCCTTCAAGAACCAGATCAAGGAAAAGCTGGTTCGCGGTTCCGTAATTTTCAGCGTCACTCTGGGCGCAGGCACAAGCGGCAACGTTCCCGTATCCTACAACGAACAGGCTATCGCAAAGTTTGTGGAAATTACAAAGACAATGCAGGCCAAGTTTGGCATCGCAGGCGACATTAAGTTGGAAAACATCTTGACTCTTCCCGAAGTCCTGCAGTTTACCGATAGCGGAGCTGACGCAGAAGCTTTGGAAAAACATTTGGCAGACGAGCTGAATAAGGCATTGGATAAAGTAACAGAAATGCGCGCAAAGGAAGGAGCAAACCTGGTTGTTGACCTGACCAATCGCGTGAACCACCTGAACTCAGTCCTTGAAAGGATTGAAGTTCTGGACCCGAAACGCATTGACAACTGGAAGACAAAGTTCCGCGATCGCATCAATGTCCTGTTGAAGGATTCCGAAATTGACGAAGTCCGCCTGCTGCAGGAAGCATGCATCATGGCCGACAAGTTGGACATCAAGGAAGAAATCACCCGATTCAAGAGCCACAACAAGCTGTTCCTCAACGCCCTGAAGGAAGGCGGCGCACAGGGCAAGAACCTGAGTTTTATCCTTCAGGAAATGGGACGTGAAGCAAATACATTAGGAACAAAGTGTCAGGATGCAGACATCGCCGCTTTGGCCATTGAGTTGAAGAACGAAGTGGAATGCATCCGCGAACAGAGCCTTAACATCGCTTAACGCCTTTCAAAAAGTGATGCAGAGCACATTTTGATACAGCCGATACGTTTTTTTTCTTGTTTTTACAAAAAATTACGTATTTTGCCCTCCACAAAAATAAAAACTCTTATTAAGTTTAGGACATCAAGGAACAAGGTTCCTGTCACTCTGAAAAAGAGTTTGTGTAGAGCCTCCTAACCCCCCTGGGTCGGATTCCGCAAGGAGTCCGACCCTTTTTTATTTATACTGCTGGCCCGAACAGTCCGTATTTAAGACAAACTCGGGTTACCCTTGTATACGGAAACCAGATGAATTTAATTAGTTTCGGATCATATTTCATATATCTTTACACAAGAAAAACTTAACAGAGGAATATATGGAAAACTTTAACTTCTACAGCCCCACAGAATTCGTATTTGGTAAGGACCGCGAAAATGAATGCGGTGCTTTGGTCAAGAAGTATGGTGGTACCAAGGTTCTTGTTCATTTCGGTGGTGGTTCCGCTGTAAAGTCCGGTCTGATTGGTCGCGTTTTAGCATCCCTGGATGCTGCAGGAATTCCTCATGTGGAACTGGGCGGAGTTCATCCCAATCCCATTGATACTAAGGTTTACGAAGGCATTGAACTTTGCCGTAAGGAAGGCGTTGATTTCATTCTCGCTGTAGGCGGCGGTTCTTCCATCGATAGCGCCAAGGCCATTGCTATGGGCGTTCCCTACGAAGGTGACTTCTGGGATTTCTATAGCGGCAAGGCTCCGGCTGCAGCCCTCCCAGTGGCAACAGTCTTGACCATCGCCGCCGCTGGTTCCGAAGGTTCCGGCGATTCCGTCATTACCAAGGTGGACGGCATGCTGAAGCGTGGCGCAGGCAGCGACCTCATTCGCCCCCGCTTCTCCATCTTGAATCCGGCACTCACTTGCACCTTGCCGGCTTACCAGACTGCCTGCGGCATTACCGACATTATGGCTCACGTCTTTGAACGCTACTTCACCAACACCACCGAAGTGGAAATCACAGACCGCCTCTGCGAAGCCGTCTTGATGACCATGGTGAAGGAAGCTCCCCGTGTGATCGCTGACCCCAACAATTACGAAGCCCGCGCCAACATCATGTGGGCAGGCATGGTAGCTCACAACAACGTTTGCGGTGTAGGCCGCGGCCAGGACTGGAACAGTCACGCTATCGAGCACGAACTCTCCGCCATGTACGACTGCGCCCACGGCGCAGGTCTTGCTGTGATTATGCCGTCCTGGATGGAATACGTGGTGGACCATAACCCCATGCGCTTTGCCCAGATGGCTACCCGCGTATTCGGCTGCGCCATGAACTTCGAAAACCCGAAGGCAACGGCTCTCGCAGGAATCAAGGCCTTCCGCAGTTTCCTCAAGAGCATCGGCATGCCTATCAACTTTGCTGAACTGGGCGCCAAGGAAGAAGACATTCCGGCCATGGTTGAAAAGCTGAATCCGGGTGACGGTTGGGGCTTCCAGCCGTTGAAGGCTGCCGACGTTACTGCCATCTACAAGATTGCTGTAAAGGCAACTGTTTAACGTAGTAGACAGTAGGAAGTAGACAGGATTATTCTGTTGAAAGTTGACTTCCTACTTCCTACTTCTAACTTCCTACTAAATTATGCGTGCACTTTTTATCGGTGGAACTGGAACTATCAGCATGGCCATCACCCGCTTGGCAGTGGAACGTGGCTGGGAAATTTATTTACTGAACCGTGGCAATAGGGCTGATTTGCCTTGTGCGACACTGGCCGACGGGCCTCAAAAGGGTACGCCTGCAGTAAAGCAGATTGTGGCGGACATCTACGACGAAGCGGATGTGGCAACGAAGATTGCGGACTTGCAGTTTGATGTGGTCTGCGACTTTATCGCCTTCCATTACAGCGCCCTGGAGCGTGACTACCGCCTGTTCAAGAACAAGACGAAACAGTTCATGTACATCAGTTCCGCCAGCGCCTACCAGAAACCTCTTTCGGATTACCGCATTACCGAAGGCACCCCGCTTTCCAATCCTTATTGGGAATACTCCCGGAATAAAATCGCCGGCGAGGAATATCTCATGAAGATGTATCGGGAGGAAGGCTTCCCCATCACCATCGTGCGCCCCAGTCATACTTACGACGAACGCAAAATTCCTCTGGGCGTTCACGGCAAGAAAGGGAGCTGGCAGGTGGCCAAGCGCATGCTTGAAGGCAAGTCTGTTATCATTCACGGTGACGGCACCAGCCTCTGGACCATGACCCACAACTCTGATTTTGCCAAGGGCTTTGTAGGCCTCATGGGCAACGTCCATGCCATTGGTGAATCCTTCCAGATTACCAGCGACGAAACGGTGACCTGGAATCAGGTGTACAAGGCAATCGCCGACGTGCTAGGTGTTGAACTCCGCGCATGCCATGTGGCTTCTGAATTTTTGGCCGCAGTCGGTGATAAGCACGGATTTGACTTTACCGGAAGTTTAATTGGGGACAAGGCCAATTCTGTGGTGTTCGAAAACACCAAACTGAAGAAGGCAGTGCCTGAATTCTGTGCAACCACTCGCTTTGACCAGGGCATACGCAAGACTATTGAGAACGTCCTAGCCCATCCGGAATTGCAGGAAGACGATCCTGAATTCGACGAATGGTGCGACAAGGTCATTGCTGCGCTGGAAAATGCGAAGAAGATTTGACAAAACGTGGGGAGAGGAACGATATAAAAAGTGTAGTAGATTGAAATAGTTTACTATATTTGTGTTACCTCAAGTAGAACAGGGGTGCTTTGACCTTTCAGGGCTAGCACCGCGGTTCGGTCATGAAAATGAGCTAGCTCATTTTCGCGACACTCACCTGGGGGTGCTTTGACGCCTACGGCGTCCGCTGCTTCGGCTCGGATATGCAGAAACATAAATGTTTCTGCGCATCACTCGCCTCGCACGCTTTTGGTTTCTTCGAAACCAGAGAAAGCAAATAAATAAACGCGGGGGTGCTCTGGTTTCGACAGGGTTACTGAAGTGTTAGTTGCAAGCCGGGGTCTCAGACGAGGGCACCCGTTAAAAAGTCTGAAAAAAAATAAGTGCTGAAGAAAACTACGCACTCGCAGCCTAATTAGCGGCTACGCCGGGCCTCGACTCACTCCCATTGGGTAGTACGTCCGGACGCAATATGGGATAGGGAAATGTAATGCCTGGGTGCAGGTCCCGAGATTCACTAGGCTGGTCAAAGTCTGCGCCGACCTTCTTGGGCGTGGATCAGACGAGATCTTAAATACGAAGGGAAAGCTTGTAGGAATGGACAGGGATGTGATCTTGGACAGGGGTTCGACTCCCCTCACCTCCACTGAAAAAAAGCTCCGCAATCACAGCGGGGCTTTTTTTGTGTTCTTGAGCCTGGTCTTGCTCAGTCTCCGCAAACCCAAGGGGTGCTCTGGTTTGCTTCGTTCGCGCTGTTCGCACTCGCTCACCCCTACGGGGCCTTTCGCAAGTTTCACTTGCTCAAGGGCCAAAATACTCGCCAGCTCGTATTTTGTCGACAGGGTTACTGAAGTGTTAGTTGCAAGCCGGGGTCTCAGACGAGGGCACCCGTTAAAAAGTCTGAAGAAAAATAAGTGCTGAAGAAAACTACGCACTCGCAGCCTAATTAGCGGCTACACCGGGCCTCGACTCACTCCCATTGGGTAGTACGTCCGGACGCAATATGGGATAGGGAAATGTAATGCCTGGGTGCAGGTCCCGAGATTCACTAGGCTGGTCAAAGTCTGCGCCGACCTTCTTGGGCGTGGATCAGACGAGATCTTAAATACGAAGGGAAAGCTTGTAGGAATGGACAGGGATGTGATCTTGGACAGGGGTTCGACTCCCCTCACCTCCACTGAAAAAAAAGCTCCGCAATCACAGCGGGGCTTTTTTTGTGTTCTTGAGCCTGGTCTTGCTCAGTCTCCGCAAAACCTAGGGGTGCTCTGGTTTGCTTCGCTCGCGCTGTTCGCACTCGCTCACCCCTACGGGGCCTTTCGCAAGTTTCACTTGCTCAAGGGCCAAAATACTCGCCAGCTCGTATTTTGTCGACAGGGTTACTGAAGTGTTAGTTGCAAGCCGGGGTCTCAGACGAGGGCTCCCGTTAAAAAGTCTGAAAAAAAATAAGTGCTGAAGAAAACTACGCACTCGCTGCCTAATTAATCGGCAACGCCGGGCCTCGACTCACTCCCATTGGGTAGTACGTCCGGACGCAATATGGGATAGGGAAACGTCATGCCTGGGGGCGGTTCTCGAGATTCACTAGGCTGGTCAAAGTCTGCGCCGACCTTCTTGGGCGTGGATCAGACGAGATCTTAAATCCGAAGGGAAAGCTTGTAGGAATGGACAGGGATGTGATCTTGGACAGGGGTTCGACTCCCCTCACCTCCACTAAAAAGGCTCCAGTTTTACCGGAGCCTTTTCCCATTACAAGCGCTAGTTACCCGCGTTTACCGGTCCAGCCTAGTTTTTCGCGGAGGGCGCCCACAAATCCTGTATGGCGCATACGGAGGAATGTGGTAAAGGACTTGCTCTGGGTCAAGACCACATGGTCATTGGGTTCCAGGGCAATGCAAGAACGGCCATCAAAGACCAAGTCCAAAGTCTTTCCTGCAGCAGATTTCAATTCCAGCTGTTTATCCGTCAGGGACATGACCAGCGGGCGCACGGAAAGGCTGCTAGGAGCCACCGGTGTAAGGACCACTGCATAGGTCGCGGGATGGATAATAGGGCCACCTGCAGCCAAGTTGTAGGCTGTAGAACCCGTGGGAGTGGAAACAAGCAGGGAATCCGCCCAATATTCCGTGTAATCCGTACCATTGTAGATGACATTCACGTTTACCATGCGTTCTGGAGCATGGGCACGAACGTGGACTTCATTCAGCACGGTCTGCTTTGCAATACGCTTTTTGCCGCGATAGACGGTAGCGTCAATCATCATGCGGTCACGGGTAGAAAAATCCCCCGCCAGGAGATCGTCCAAAGTCTGAGGCAGGCTCTTGACGCGAGTTTCCGCCAGGAACCCTACGTGTCCCGCATTAACACCCAGGATAGGAATGTGGTGACCCAAGGCCATGTGAGCTGCAGAAAGGACGGTTCCGTCACCGCCAACCGCCAGCAGCAAATCGGACTTCAGGAGAGAGGATTCCTTCACGACTTTAATGGGAGCCTTTACCTGTTCCTTCAGGTTTTCCAGAACGCAGAACTTTACCTGAGGATGTTCAGTGGCCCACTGGATAATCTGTTCCAGAGCGAAAGCCAGTTCAGGACTTTTTTCCTTCCAGCCAATAATGCCGATCTGTTTGAAGGTAATCTTCTGCATAGCATCCTTCCTACTTTTCTTCGGATTCCTGCTTTTCATTCTTCAGGTTCATTACCTGATTTAGTTTTTCCAGAATTCCTGGGAAACGTTTTTCCACAATATCGCTATGGGCTACTGGTTCATTATTTTCCAGAGCGATGGAGAGGACACTGAGGGCAAGGCCTATTTCAGGACATTCCCCGCCGTCAAAGTCACTGCCGTTCACAACCGTTTCCAAGCCTCGAATCACGAGACCATCGTCATAGACGCCCACTTCGGCTCCTGTCTTACGGAGATTTTCCGCAAGGGCATCGTTGATGGGACGAAGTTTGGCGCGGCTTTCCTTAGGCACGCGAAGGATGGTTTCGCCTTCGGCAAAACAGGCTGCCACAGCAAGGAATGCATATTCCCCCATGCCAGTAGCAATGGCATCTTCGGAGAAGCGACGTCCCTGCAGTCTCTTACCAGGATTCAGAGGGAACACTTCAATATCCCCGTAAACATCTCCATAACGTTCACGGCGGCTTACGGTTTCGAAACTTGCACCCATACGCTTAAAGCAGGTCAATGCTCCAGCTCGACTGGAGTTCAGGTCCACATTCTTGATGCAGACTTTCGCAGTCTTGGGCAAGCTACCGATGGTCATCAGCAAGGCGATGGCCATGGCTTCCGTAGAGTCCCCAGGCACATAATATTCACGGGCGGTAATGACCTTCGTCTCCGTCATTTCCGTAAACTGAGTACGTTCCACCTTTTGTCCGCGAGCAATCATCATACGGCGTTCCAGCTCGCTCAGCTGTTCCATGCCACGACCTTCGTACTTCATCTTGACACCAAAGTACATGAGCATCTTGGTCCACTGGTCATGAACCGTAGAACGTTCTTCGAAGGTAATGTAATCGGAGCGGATCACCCCGCGCAACAAAAGGCGGTTGCGCATGATGTACGGGACATTTCCCAGGGAATCCTTTTTAATTACAGGCTCCTCGAATCCAAAGGTGAAGGTAAACTTGGCCGGTTCATCGGAAACGGCCTTCACCTTGAAGTATTTCTGCAAGGTTTCCTTGGCACTAGCCACCTGGGCAATGCCTGTTTCATCCGCCTCTGCAGCAAAGGTGTATACCTGTTCCACATCCTTGGATGCCAAGGTCCACAACATTACATTGCATTCCTCGTCGAATTCCATGGGAAGCAAGGATGGCAAGTCATACTGGAATCCCCTGCCCGTCAGCACCAGCTGGTGACCCTGTTGGGCATATTCCAGGCCAAATTCCTTTAGGGCATTGGCAAAGCGTTCGACGCCAGCAGCCCAGGCGAAATCTTCAAGAACCGTGCGGCCATTCACCAGCAGCGCCATGACCAAAGTCAGTTGAAAGCGTTCCCGATCCGGGTTCAGCACAAAATCCATTAGCGATCCTTTACGTCGTAATCAAGAACAGCCAGAATCTGGATAGCACGACGTGCCTCCTCGGGAGTCTTGAAGGCAAGCAGCAAGGTGCCTGCCACATTTTCACGAACCTTCATCAATTCAATATCACGAACATTGAGCCCGGCTTCAGCAAGAGGCTTCAGGACATTCAGCAAGGCGCCCGGCTGATCCTTCAGCGGGACCGTCACTTCGGAGAAGGAAGAGGCTGCATTACGGCCCGGAGCAAACAGACTTGCACGGCCATCGTTACCAGCCTTGAAAACCTTTTCCAGACTTTCAGAGCAGTCATTTTCAGCAGGCTTGCCTTCGGTCACCACCTGGAGGCGGTCCATGGCGGCAATGGTTTCGTCCAGGCCTTCACGGACCTCACGGAGGGCGCGAACCGTTTCGCCACGATTAGTCACGGCAATGTCGTGCCACATATTCCAGCCGGAAGCGGCAATACGGGTCATATCCCTGAACGCTCGACCGGCATAATGCTGGTAATTGTAATTCAACAGGCGTTCCGGAATGTTAGCAGCCAACGTGGAGCTAAGCATCTGCGGCATATGGCTCACCCAGGCCATGGTACGGTCATGATGTTCCGGCGGGAACACCACGGAATGGGCGCCAACAAAATCAATCAGCTGCAGCAAAGGCTTGTAGTCTTCTTCCTTTGTACCATCGGGAGGACAGACAAACCAGTATGCGTTTTCAAAAATGGAGGGATCGTTGTATTCCAGGGTTCTCTTTTCGGAACCAGCCATAGGATGACTACCAACGAACACAAAAGGCGAAGGAAGTTTAGTTCCAGCCTTGCAAATTTCCACCTTGGTGCTGCCAATGTCACTGACAAGAATTTTGCGGGACAACCCCTGCAAGAGATTTTCAGGCAATTTGGATAGATCGTCCAAAGTCTTCAGGATATGCAGAATAGGGCTGCACAACAGGATGACATCCGTATCCTTCACCCATTCGGAGGTCTGGTCGTAACCGAAGAATTCGTCCGCCAGGTTCATCTGACGGGCACGTTCCAGAGTAGACGGGGAACTCACCGCACGTACTTTTACAGGCAGGTTCGCCTGTTTGATTGCGGAGGCCACGGAACTGGCCAAAAGGCCGAAACCAACCAACGTGATGCGATCCATCTTAATCCTCCACCTTGCGGGTTTCAGCCATGATGGTGCGGAAAATTTCCTTGATGGAATCCGAGGAAAGAGGGCCCTTCGTCATGGAGCCCACTTTTTCGAGGACAGCGTCCTCTCGAGCCTGGTCCAAAACCGGCAATCCCAATTCTTTCTTGATCTTGCCAATTTCAGTAGCGAATGACGCCCTCTTATTCAGAAGAGCAATCAGTTCCTCGTTCAATTCATCAATACGGATACGCCAATCATCAATTTTCATATTGAAGAATGTAGAAAATCTCCCTCCCCCGTTAGCCACGACCATAGAAATGATCGCCGAATTTGCCCTTCACAAGAGCCTTAACCGCATTCATGTAGTTATAGGAAGTCTGTCGAGTTACCCCCATTGCGGCAGCAACGCAGGTAATGGGATTTTTCTTGGTATTTCCAAGCTTAAGCCAGGTATCCACAAACTCGTCCAGTTCAGGAGTATCACACTTGCGAATATAGGAGCGAATCTGCTCCATACCTTCGGCAGTCAAGACGTCTTCCTCATGGGCGGCATCCATTTCCAAATCGCCCTGACGGAATACATCCGTGGATGCAGCCATCACATCTTCCTCACAGCGTTTCCAACCGTCAGGATTACGATCGTCCACCCAATCATGGGCACGCTTGGCAAACACCCCACGGACCCATGCCATAAAGGGTTTGCCGCTATCCATATCGTAACGGAGGGCGCACTCACGGAAGCAAATGTAACAGTAGCCAGAAGCTTCCTCGTAGCAGGCCCCCTCACTACTCCAGGAAAAACCAAACTGTTTGGGATGAGTACCGTCAGGACCATAGCGATGCATGGAAATCACCTCTCCCTGATGGTTCATATAAAGTCTATTGCAGGCAATTTCATCCCCACGTTGAGTGGCCTGCAGAAGGATGAAGTCTTCCATGGTTAATCCGGTTCGATTTTCCATACCAGTAATTTTTTTGCAATTGAAGTCCATAATCATTGCTCCCGAAATGATTTTTATAAGGTGTTAGGTCAAAACCGCCTCGGCAAACAAGCCGAGAACCGAGACCACCGACGTGCACAAAAAACCTGAAAGTCGACAATCCGACAATCACGCCTTCGCGCTTATTTTTCCACCTCTAACAGCGATTTAAATGGTTGATGCCAAATATACAAATACAGACGCTCAAGAACACACACACGCAAAAGTTTTTATGGATTTTACAAAGGTCCAATTACAGGCTTTTTTAAAGGGACCATAATTTACATTTCTCAAATCCACGACTATAATATAGGAAATTGGAGTGTCATATAATGACACTCCACGCCTTTTCAAGAAATTATTTTTTCGTCAAAAATCTATCGACAAGTTATGCACTAAAACAGCACTTTGTACTCGTCGAAAGCCTTCGGGTTTGCCTTCAGATCATTTCCCACCCAGTCAAACATGGAAGTGCCCCAGGCCCCAGAGCGTTCCGGTTCCCAGATAAAGGCGCCCAGTCCACGCGGCACTTGTTCCATTACTTGCTGGGTTCTCACGCGGGACCCATCCCAGGCGTAGTAATCGGATTTGGAAGCTCCGTTGTATTCTGCAATGAGGAATTCAAGGTTCTGGAATTTGGAGGCCAGATGAGTGAACAAGGTTTTCCAGGAATCGGGATTACCGTGCTCATAGGCGGTGTAGGCGGAAAACGCCATCACATCGGGAGAAACTTTGGAATCACTGATAATGGATTTCATCCACCAGTCCACCGTGGACGTCTTATGAGGGCTTTCGATGTGGAACACGGTCTTGATGCTATTCGAAACTTCCTTCACAGCACGGGAACCTGCGGCAAGGTACTTCGCCGTATTTGCAATTCCCGTAGAATTGCTCATGACACCGCTAACGGAACTTTTCGCCAGGTCCACATCATTCCCCCAGCAATCAGTCTTGCTGTTGGGAACATCACGGAGCAAGCCATTGGTAATTTCGTTACCCACCTGAACCATTTCGGGAAGGGCGCCTGCAGCCTTCAATGCATTCAGCACATCCTTCGTATAACGATAGACAGAGTCTGCCATTACGTCGGAACTGGAAATATTGCGCCAGCGTTCCGGAATGATCTGCTTGCCCGGATCGGCCCAGTTATCGCTATAATGGAAATCCAGCAACAGTTTGAAGCCCGCCGCCTTTGCACGCTTGGCATAGGCAACCACATGTTCCTTATCGCCAAAAGCTTCGGAATTGCTGCCGAAGGTTCCCGCCCCTTGATCGCAACTACCTTCAGCGTAACCATACTTGGACTTGGGACTTACAAAAGTTTTTAAACGGACGTAATTGAAACCATGGTCTCGAAACAATTCAAAGACATCCTTGGGAGTACCATCCACATCCAGGACTCGAGTTCCCTTGGCTTCAAATTCCTGCATCTGGGAAATATCCACACCCAGAATCTTTGCATAACGGGGATGGATAGGATCCGAGGAAGAACTCATCGGCACAAGTTCAACGGAACTGCTACTAGAAAGCTGATTCTGAGAAGAACTTAAAATGACAATTTCAGAGGATGACAAAGCCGATTCCGAACCAAGTTCGGAATGACTACTAGAACTCGATAGCTGATTCTGAGACGAACTCAGAAAGGCATCGGATGAGGACAAGGCTGATTCCGAACCAAGTTCGGAATGACTACTGGAAACCGGTTCAACACGATTGCTGGATAAAAGTTCCGAAATGTCGGTGAACGAGGAGGACGACTGTCCAATCACCTCATAATCATATCCGGATTCAGTAGCGGAGCCAGAATCACCACAAGCCGCCAGAGCCAAAGCTCCGGCAACGCCAATCACAATTCCCTTCATTTTTTTCATAGAATAAAATTTACCCTATTTCCAGGATAAAGGACTCTAAATTTTAGGATACAAAGGGTCTATTAGCGAGAAATACTATCTTTTGGGCAATACTTATGTTCCATTCCGATTTGCTCACTTCCGCCTCCGTACAGGATTTCATCCAGAGTGCCATCAAGAAGAAGATGGATGCCTTGCAGATATCCACCGCGCTGAACAAGGCCGGTTACAACAATGAGGACCGAGCCTCCATTATGGACTACATGGCCCTGGTTCCAAAATTTCGTGAAAAATTCTGGGGAGAGGCGGGCAAGAAAATCGACAAATTTTTATTGTGCGACAGATTAGCTCTTGAACAAAGTACAGCCCAGGATATCGGGCGTTACAAGGCAAGCCTTTGGGACGCAGGCTTACAAGCCCTCGTAATGGAAGAAAAAAATCCCGTTGTTCACGACTTGTGCTGCGGGATGGGCGGCGACAGCTATTTTATTCCCAGTGCGTTTTCTGTCGTAGGCGTAGACCTTGATGAAGACCGTCAAGCCATGTACCGCCATAACATTCAGGTCATGCGCGGCACCGCAGGCGAAACCCTCCTGGACGACGTCAGGGAAGTCGCCCGCAAAAACGGAACATCGGACACCGCAGATATTTGCGTCGCAGATTTTTTCACCATTGATCCTGCCCGTCGTGCTGTCGAAGGGGAAAACCAGCGAGATCTTCGCAATTTGACGCCCACCTTCGAGGAAGTTCTGGAGATTTCCAAGCACTACAAGGGCGGCATGGCGAAGCTTCCCCCCGGCTACCCCACCGACGAAATTCCTCAGGACGCGGAACTGGTCTACCTGGGAAGTCACTCCGATTGCCGCGAATTGCTGGTCCTGTTCGGCAAGTTGGCCGTCCATCCCGGAAAAGTCCGTGCCATCATGGTTGACAAGAACGGGAACGAAATCGCCCAATGGAATGGCCTACTCAGCGAAATCCAGGCGGCCTCCAACAAGGATGCAGAACATGACTTGCCCGGCTGTGAACGCAGCTTCCGCAACGCCACCAGCGAAAGCGATTTGCCCGTAGGTGAGGTGGCGGAGTATCTTGCGGAACCTACCGCACTTTTGATTCGCAGCCACCTGTTTGGAAACGTGGCTGTGGCAGCGGCTCCTGACGCACACCTGATTTCCGAAGGCATCGCCTATGTGACTAGCGGAAGCCCGCTGCCCTCGCCCGCTTTTGCGAACTTCAGGATTCTTGACAAGTGCGAGATAGCCACCAGCGCCGTACGCGACATGCTGAAACGTCATAACGTGGGAAAACTCACCATGAAGCTACGCGGTGTGAAGCTGGATCCCGACGAAGAAATCAAGCGTTTAAAGCCCAAGGGCAAGGATTCCGCCATTCTTTTCTATACCCGATTCAAGGGCGAAAAGATTGCAATTCTCGCCAACCGCCTTTAAAGAGATTTTAGGCAAATCCATCATTTTTACCTATAAATTGCGATTCAGGCTTCTTTTTATGGGTAAAAAATTAATTTATCCGTAGTAAAAACGGGTAAAAATCCAACATTTAACAACCCGAAGGTGCCAAAAAAAGGCTGATCCCCCCCACAAAATTACATACAAAATAAAACAATTACCTATAAATACGGGTTTATCTCTCGATTTATAGGTAAAAAGCACTTTTTAAACGCCATACAGCTTAAACTCACCCGCCAAGCATTGCCGTTGTATTTATCTTTTAGACATGTTTAAAAGATGTTCTCTACTAGCAATCGTAACCTCCATTCTATTGGCCTGCGGCGATTCTTCCAGCGGTCCCGTTAACGAGGAACAGCCCGCCAGCTCTGCCAAAGCATCCTCTTCCAGCGAAGCTACCGCCAATAGTTCCAGCAGCATTGGGGACGTTTCCTCCAGCAGCACCAACGCTTCAGCAGAAAGCGGTAGCTGGCGCGAGCATTGCCTGGACGTCATCAACAAATACCGAGCTACAGAAGACCTGAAGGCACTTACTTTAGCACCCGAAGCAAAACAGACTTGTACAGACGATCAAGCAGCCGCCGATTTGAAGTCCAACAAGGCTCACGGGCATTTTGGAGACTGCGGCGAATTCGCACAGAATTCCGGCCCTAACATTTCCCTCTCCTGGAAAGGTTCAGAAGTTGAAATTGTAGACTACTATCTAAAAATGATGTGGGATGAAAAAGAACTCATCGAAAGTGGCAAAAGGGATCCCGAAAAGAAGGAAGACTATTCCTACATAGGCCACTACCTGAACATGAGTAACACGAAGTACAGTACTGTAGCCTGTGGAATCGCAAAGTCCTCTGATGGCAAAACCGGCTGGCTGAACATCAACTTCTTCTAATCGCAAAAGTCTACTTGGAGAACCCCATGTCCGTAAAACTTGAAGAATCCTGGTTGGACCTGCTCAATGACCAGTTCGAACAACCCTACTTTAAGCAGATCAAGGAAACACTTGTAAAGGAAAAAGCCGCAGGACAGATCATCTACCCTCCAGGATCCAAGATTTTTGCAGCTTTGGATTTCTGCCCGGTGGAAAAAGTAAAGGCGGTCATTATCGGACAGGACCCTTACCACAATCCGGGACAAGCCCACGGTCTTTGCTTTTCCGTCCCCATGGGAATTGAGCCGCCGCCATCCCTCATCAACATCTTCAAGGAACTGCACGACGACTTAGGCATCGACCCTCCCCCTCACGGCAACCTGGAATCTTGGGCCCAACAGGGAATTTTACTGCTGAACGCATCCCTGACGGTTCGAGCCCACCAGGCCGCCAGTCATGCAGGAATCGGTTGGCAGCAATTTACGGATACCATTATCCAAAGGCTTTCACAAACCCGGGAAAACCTGGTTTTCCTCCTGTGGGGCAGCTTTGCCATAAAAAAACAGGAACTTGTAGCCCCAAATCGAGGTCATCTTATTCTTACAGCACCTCATCCTAGCCCACTTTCCGCATACCGTGGTTTCTTTGGCTGTAAACACTTCAGCAAGGCAAATACCTACCTTCAAAGTAAGGGTCTCGAGCCTATTGACTGGAGTATCCGCTAAGCGATTTTTTCTATATTTGGACTCATGAATCGAAAGAATACATTTGCACGTCTCGTGCTTTTTATTGTCCTGGGTTTGATTATCGGCGGAGTCCTGGGCGAATGCCTCGGTGTGCTGTTCGGTCAGCTCGGTGAATTGATGAATGCGGGTGGTTACAACAACATTGTTCATAACGTATTTGTGTCCGCCCTGAATTTCAACATCGGTTTCCCCGACAAGCCGGAACCTGTGGTTCTTGACTTGTACATGATCAAGTTGGCCCTTGGTGTTGGTTTCAAGATTAACTTCGCCAGCATCATTGGTATGGTTGTCGGCATCTACATTATGAAATGGTCCGGAGAAAGGTAATGATTACTATTGATGAACTGCAAGCTCAACTGGCAAGCGGCGCCACCACTTCTGTGAAGCTCACGGAAGATGCCCTCGCAAAGGTTGAAGCAACCAAGAATTTGAACGCATATATTTCCGTTCTCAATGAACGCGCCCTTGCAAAGGCCGCTGAATCCGACAAGCGTCGTGCAGAAGGCAAGACTCTGGGTGCCCTGGACGGCATTCCTGTCGCTATCAAGGACAATATGTGCCTTGAAGGTACTCGTACTACCGCAGCCTCCAAGATTCTGGAAAACTTTGTGGCTCCCTACACCGCTACCGCTGTTGAAAAGTTGGAAGCAGCAGGAGCCATCATCATCGGCAAGACCAACATGGATGAATTCGCCATGGGTTCTTCCAATGAAACCTCTTACTTTGGCCCTGTCAAGAATCCTCTGGACGAATCCCGCGTGCCAGGCGGTTCCTCCGGCGGTTCCGCAGTTGCAGTTGCCAGCGGCACTGTGGCCTGCGCACTTGGTTCCGACACTGGTGGATCTATCCGTCAGCCCGCAGCCTGCACTGGCGTTGTGGGTCTGAAGCCCACCTATGGCCGCGTATCCCGTTATGGTTTGCTGGCTTATGCAAGCTCTCTGGACCAGATTGGTCCCTTCGGTTCTACCGTTAAGGATGCCGCCCTCCTGATGAATGCAATCGTTGGCGTCGACGCTCACGATAACACCACCAGCACCCGCCCTGCCGAAGACTTTACCGCAAAGCTAGACGCAGGCGTAAAGGGCAAGGTCATCGGTGTTCCCAAGGAATACTTCGCCGAAGGTCTGGACCCGGAATGTAAGGCAGCTATCGAAGCCATGCTGAAGAAGCTTGAAGCCGAAGGTGCTACCATCAAGGAAGTGAGCCTCCCCAATATCGGTTACGCCGTTTCCAGCTACTACATCATCGCCACTGCAGAAGCAAGCTCCAACTTGAGCCGCTACGATGGCGTTCGTTACGGCTACCGCAGCAAGGATGCCCGCAAACTTATCGACCTGTACTCCATGAGCCGCAGCGAAGCCTTCGGTAAGGAAGTCCAGCGCCGTATTCTCCTGGGCAGCTACGTTCTCTCTGCAGGCTTCTATGATGCTTACTACGTTCAGGCACAGAAGGTTCGTCGCCTCATTACCGACGACTTCAACAAGGCCTTCGAAGAATGCGACGTAATCGCCAGCCCCACCATGCCGGGCCTTCCGCTGAAGTGCGGCATGAACGAAAGCGATCCTATGGCAGTTTACCTGAGCGACATCTACACCGTTAGCTTGAACCTGGCCGGTCTCCCCGGCGTTAGCGTTCCTTGCGGTAAGGCCGGCGGCCTCCCCGTTGGTCTGCAGTGGATCGGCAAGCCCTTCCAGGAAGCCGACCTGCTCAGCGTCGCTGCAGCTACTGAACGTTTAAACAAGTAGCAAGCGAGTGTCGCACAAGACACAGGTTGCGAGTTGCCGCAAGACGCGGGTCACCTCTGGTTAGTCGCAAGATAGCATAGGTTCGCCACCCCCTCAAAACGGCATACATAGTTTATTAGATAAGGATTCGCCCTTTCGGGGGCGGATCCTTTTTATTTAGAGAATTGTGTCCGCTAACGGAAATTACCTATAAATCAAACATTACAACGCGATTTATGGGTAATTTTTTAAACAAACTAACAATAAAATAGAATAGTAAGCAGACCAATCTCCATTTTGTACCCATAAGTCAACTTTATAGTTTTTTTTAGAGGCATCATCAACATGTGTGGAAGCATTTAGGCAGCCTTGCTAGATGATTCTCTCGATTCCGATTCCCATTCGTAGGCTATCTTTACATCTACA
>NZ_QGDU01000024.1 GCF_003149045.1 Fibrobacter sp. UWR4
TGTAGATGTAAAGATAGCCTACGAATGGGAATCGGAATCGAGAGAATCATCTAGCAAGGCTGCCTAAATGCTTCCACACATGTTGATGATGCCTCCATTTTTCAATGTCCTCATTTTAACTCCCAGTTTATGTTAATCGTGACATTACAAAAAAGATGCCACGGGATGCAAATATACACAATTTTTTTGTGGATGGCTTCCTCTTTTTTTCTTTGTATGTAAAATGTATTATTTATGTTGTATACAATTTTTGAGTTTATTATATATGGCAGTGGATGTTGATAGTGAGAATTAATGGGCGGTATAATATCGAAAAATACGTCAAGACGTTGCGTAATGACGAAGTTTATATTTCTAATATTTTTGGTATACCTTATGCTGATACTACCATCGTCTTTAATAAAAATTGGACGATTGCTAAGAAGAGGGGCAAAAGAATAGCCTCTTTCGGTATAGACGATATTACCTGCGGAAAGTTTTTTCCGCAGGTTTTTATCTATATTCTCTTACATGTTAAAACCGATTCTCATTTCTTTCCTGATTGCGCTATCCCTCACTGGCTGTGGTCTTGTAGGCAATTCCCCTGCGGCGTCAAGAGGTTTTGATCCGGAAGGAAATCGTGCTCGGTCGGATGCGTTCACGGCATCTCCCATCGGGACGCCTGCAGCAAAGGAAAGGAAGTCGGCGGCTGTTGAACCTGCTGCAGGTCCGCTGTCCGATCCGAATGCTGCTGCAATACCGACGGAAGTTGGTCAGTCGGATGTTCAAACTCCCAAGCGTTTGGAAAACCCTGTATACGTAGCGGTGGTGGAAACTATTTCTGATGGCGTGATCCAGGCGAATGAAAATCAGTTCCTTACGGATGTACTCCGCGAAGAAGCCGTGAAGGTTCTTGATCCTAGTCTGAACTATACCATCATGACTCGGGAAAATATTCAGGCAATGCTTCCGCCGGATAAGAATATCGAAGATTGTGAAGGTTCCTGCCTGGTTGAGACGGGCCGAAACATTGCTGCTAATTATGTGGTGCAGGCCCGCGTAAATACGTTCGGAACGAGTCTAACGATTACCGTGGAACTGTACGATACAAGAACCGGGAAGCTCATGTCTAGCTTCAGTGCCAAGAAAACAGATATTGATTCTCTGGAAGTGGAAATCCGTGAAAAGGCGCCGCAAATGTTCCAGCAAGTATTGAAACTGGAATCCAATTGATTTCGCTAAATCTCCCTTTTTCGACTAAAAATCCCCGTTTTTTCCCTTCGTCCCATTGACAACTTGTCCATGGGATGTTTTTTTACGCCATTTCATTTTCTTGCTTGTAAAGATATCTTTAGGCTTATAAAGGATGCCTTTGGTGTGGGCAAAAAAGCGAGGAAATATGGTTTTGAAGAGTTTGGCTAGTAAGGCTGTGCTTTGTGCTGCCTTTGGTTTGGGCGCTGCACAGGCCGCAACCCAGGCAACATTCTATGTGGCTCCCGATGGTAGCGATGCTGCCAAGGGTACCAAGGATGCTCCCTTTAAGACTATTGGTGCGGCCCAGAAGGCTGTCCGCGCCATTAACGGTTCCATGACCGGCGACATCGAGGTGATTCTTCGCGAAGGCACCTACCAGGTAACCAATACCATTAACTTTGACGAACGTGACGGTGGCCAGAATGGTCATTACGTTCGCTACAAAGCTGCAGAAGGGGAACACCCGCTGATTACCGGCGGCATGCCCATTACGGGCTGGACCCTTCACGACGAGGCCAATAACATCTGGAAGGCCGAAGGTGTTGAGGGCCGTTTCCGTCAGCTTTATGTGAACAACCAGAAGGCTGTTCGCGCTTGTTTCCCCAACGTGATTGCGGCAAACGACAAGGGCGTCGGCGGTTTTGACCATGATTTTGTGCGCCTTACCAAGGTGGACTCTACGGGTCGCGCTTTCGATGTGTCTGCGGATTACATCAAGAATATCAAGAACATCGAGGATGTTGAAATTCACTTGATGATCGCCTGGTCCGAAAATATCCTGCGTCTTGAAAAGGCCCAGGTGAACGGCGGCACCGCAAAGCTTATTCCCAAGGATCCTGAACGAACCAAGCTGTTCCATCGTGCTTACCCCATGCTGGGCACCGCCTTCATGAGCAATCCGCCCAAGCAGCAGGCCTTCTATCTGGAAAATTCCTATGACCTCATTGATGCGGAAGGGGAATGGTACCTGGACGAAAAGGAACATGTGCTTTACTATAAGGCCCGCAAGGGCGAAAACATGGGTACAGCCAATGTGGTGGCTCCCCGCGTGAACACGCTGTTTAACGTTCTTGGTAAGGATACCAAGACCAAGGTGGGCTATATGGCTTTCGAGGGCCTGTACTTCGCCCACTCCAATTACACTCGCCCCAGCGAAGAGGGCTTCCTGGATCTGCAGGCCGCCAACTTCAACGTGGATGTCTTGCCGGATCCGGGTCGCGGAAACTGGGAAAAGCTGAACAGTAACAAGTATTTGCTGTGGCGCCCCGATGCCGCCTTCCGTGTAGAAAATGCCCATCACTTTTTGGTGCAGGGTTGCGTCTTCTCCCAGATTGCGGCTACCGGCCTTGACTTTGTTAGCGGAACAAACGACGACTTGATTCAGGGCAACGCCTTCTTTGAAGTGGGTGCCGCAGGCATTATGCTGGGCAAGTTCGCTCCCGACTCCCTCAGCGAAATTCATGAAGGTTACAACCCCTCTGACAAGGACGAGATCAGTACTCGCGATACCATCAAGAATAACCTGGTGACAAACGTGACCAACGAGCATCAGGGGGCAGTAGGTATTGGTGCAGGCTATCCCCGCTATGTGGTGATTGAACATAACGAAGTTTCCTACACCTACTACTCTGGAATTTCTGTTGGCTTTGGCTGGACCAAGAAAGAAACTGCCATGACCAACAATCACATTAACTGGAATAACATCCACCACATCGCCCGCTTGCTGTGCGATTCCGGTCCGATCTACACCTTGTCCAACCAGGGCACGGGCAGTGAAATCCAGCACAACTACATTCACGACAATGGGACTTCCAAGTGGGCTGACTACTGGAACGTGCCCATCTATCTGGACGAAGGCTCCAGCGGCTTTACCGTGAAGGAAAACGTGTTCAAGAATTCTCCCGCAGGTGTGGGCCAGAACCAGGCTGGACAAAATACTCTTCAGCAGACCAACGATTACTACAACGCCGATGTGGTAAACAATGCTGGCATCGAGAAGGATTTCCAGTACATTCGTAGTATCAAGGAAATTCCTGTGGCAGATTTCTCCAATATTGTCCCTCAGGCTCCTTTCAACGATGTGGTTCATAGCATTCCCGGTCGCCTGCAGTTTGAAGACTACGACGAAGGCGGTCAGGCAGTTTCTTACAGCGATAAGGATGCTGCAAACCAGGGCGGCGCCTACCGCGAAGACGGTGTGGACGTAGTTGGCCTTGACTGTGCTGATTCTGCCGCTACGGAAGATTGCAAGGGTTATGCCGTGGGCTATACCGATGCCGGCGAATGGATGGAATACACCGTCAATGTGATTCTCGAAAGCGAATACGTCTTCCGTGCCAACGTGGCTAGCGGTTTGGATGTTGCAGGATTCCAGCTGTTCCTGGATGGCAAGGCTGTAAGCGATACCATCTCTATCCCCAAGGGCGAAGACTGGGACACCTATACCGAAATCAATGGCAAGACCGAGAAATTGGCCAAGGGAGAACATGTTCTTCGCGTCATGATGACGGGCGCTTATGGCAATCTGGACTGGATTCAGTTTGCGCTCACCGAAGCGGAATTGGATACTCCTGATCCCGACGGAATTCGTGGAAGTTACAACCTGAATCTGGATGTTTCCAATGTGGGCGCCTACAGGATCTACAACTCCCAAGGCCGCCTGATGGGCTATGTGAATGCCACATCCGCCCGCGAGGCCCGCGACATGGTTCGCAGCCGCGTTATGGACGCCGGTATTTACATGGTGAAGACGCCCAACGGTTCCGCCTTCAGAATGAACGTGAAGTAATAATCCGGAATGTCATGCTGACGAAGGTCAGCATCGGCTGGACTTTCAAGAAAATGGCGAAATCATCCCGAGGTTTTTAAAACTTCGGGATTTTTCTATATGCTACGAATTGTAGTATAAAAATTAAATTTTTTGATGTTTATCTAAATACTTGTTTATTTTTCTTTAAATTCGTTAATTTTGTAGTATAAAATCTATTGCGAGCATTGAAAGCAAAACCTAAATTATAGGCATGAAGGAAATTGTCGAATACCATAGCTATCGAAAGTATATGCAGGATTTTTACGAGGAGCGCAAGCGCTGTTCCGCCTTTTCCTGGCGTGAATTTTCGAAGATTGCTGGATTTTCTTCGCCTAACTACATGAAGGTGGTTTGCGAGGGCAAGAGCCGCCTCAGCAAGGCGGGGGTGGAGAGTGTGTCCCGCGCCATGGGGCTGGAAGGTTTTCAGGTGGAATACTTTACCGCCATGGTGGATTTTGAGGATGCGAAGACGGAGGCGAAAAAGAAGGCTGCCTTTGAACGGATGCAGGACATCGCCAAGGAAAATCGGATGCGGGTCATCGATGCCGACGCCTACCATTATTTTGAATCCTGGGTGAATCCGGTTTTGCGCGAGTTGGCTCCGCTTATGCCTGGGGCAAAACCTCTGGAAATTGCCCGCATGTGCTACCCTGTGGTCAGTGCCGCCGAGGTCCGTCATTCTCTGGATTTCATGGTGTCTGCGGGACTTCTCAAGAAAGAGGGGGAGGCGTACGTTCAGACGGAGAAGTCGGTAACGGGCTCTGCCGAGGCAATCCCGCTGGCGCTCCGTTCCATGCACCGCCAGATGTCAAAGCTTGCTACCGAAGCCATTGATGACCGCCCTGTGACGGAGCGCTTTATGGCAGGCGTCACCTTGGGTATTTCGCCGAAGACTTACGAACGCATCGCTCAAGAGATGGATGCTTTCCGCCAGAAACTGGTGGCCATTGCCGCCGAAGAAGAAAGCTACACTCAGGTGTACCGCGTGAATTTACAGATGTTCCCTTTGACGAAGGACGTTACAAAGGAGGAAGAAAAATGAAAATGTTGAACTTTGCGAACTTCAAAAGGGGTGCGCAGTTTAGTAAAGTAGCGCTGTCTTGTGCTGCTGCATTGAGCGCCGCCGGGCTCATCGCCTGCTCTGATTCCAGTTCCACTGACCCGGAATTGAGTGGTTCCACCAATGAACCCAACGCGGTAGCGGGCGATTCTACGCTGACGGATGAACAGGTTGCTATTCTGGAAAAGAGCTTCGACATATTCAAGGGCCAAAAACCGACTTACGTAGAAAATAGTTCTGGTGGCCCGGTGAATTCCGATGACGACATGTGGATAGAACCGGATCCCCAATATGTCTATGTCACGGATAAAATTCTCGCTCCTTTTGGCGGTTGGGGTGGTGGCCGTAGCCAGTATCGATACAGGAGTGAAGATTATCTTCGCGAATGCTTTGTGGAAAGTGATTCCAGCGGGTCTGCCGTATTTTCCACTCGCGAATTCCAGAAGAATCCCCGTTATATGAATGGATTCCGTTATGATCATTTGACTAGCATTGAATCTGCCCGCTATACGGTAGAAGAGGGCGATACGGTCGTCATCAAGTCGGTGGGTACAGACATGGTTGCTACCAGCGGATTCTGGGGCCTTGATTACAGCTGTGCGGAATTTTTGCAGAACTTCAAGGACGATTGCAAAAAACAAAATGGCCTGTTCAAGGATTTTGGTGACGGTTGCCGCAATGGCAAGCCTATCGTGTCCTGCGCCTTCTTCCTGCCGGAAGGTGCCACAACCCAGTCCTACATTGACAACTACGAACAGGAACTGATTGACTTCTGTAAGAAAGATTCCTTGTGGTATGCTCCCAAGGATGATCCCGACCATACGCCCGGCAGTTGCATGGGGCGCGGTGGTGTAGATGAAAATGGACAGTCCTATAGCTATACGGAATGTTTTTACCTGAATGGGGATCCTATGGACCTGAGCGGTCTGGAAGGGGGAAACAAGTCTGATCCGGTGGAGAACGCCATCTACAACGACTGGCGACTGAATGTGAAACGGACTTATGACGCCTATAGGAAGCAGTTTGCGGTATGGGAGATTGTCACCGACACCATGATTTACCTGAAAAATTATCCCGAATTAAACTCCGGAGATGGCTTTGCTTATAATACCTTGCTGGAAGGGGATGCAAGTATAGGTTATAGAACGGAAGGAATGTATCCGCTGAACGATACGCTGGTAGGGAAGTTCTTCCCCGAGGTATTGAATAATCCCCGTATGGTAAAAAAGCTGACGGATGACGAAAACTCCGGAACCTACTTTATGGTTGTCCTGAAGGATGTGGGTGCCAAGGGACATGTCCTGAGGTCCATCGGGCTGGACGAAATTCTTGTGACGGATGTGGTGAAGTCTGGTGACTGCCCCGCCGACGAGGCGGTCTATTATTCCGCATTCCTCGTGAAGGGCAATCCCGACTGGGATGTTTCGGGAAAGACGGTCCGACGCCAGGTTTTCGAAAGCCCGCTCTGGAACTGTAATGATCCCGAAAGTCTGGAACGTATAGAACCCTACGGCCAATGGATTGTGCCCGATATGGTCAACTGATTTTTATTTCCTATACTAGCGATTCGCTGTTTTAGCTTAATTTTAGCGATTTTATCATTTATCCCATTGACAACTTGTCAATGGGATTTCTTTTTAGACTAGTGAAAAAGGCTCCTTTGAAACATATTTTTCATCTTGTAACTTGTAAAAGGGTTGGTTTTGTATGAAAAAGAACTTCAAGAAGTGGATTGCCCCGGCTGCATTTGGTCTGTTTGGCTTTGGTTTGGTGCCCTCCGCCATGGCTGATAATCCATTTATCCAAACTTATTATTCCCCGGACCCGGCTCCGGTTGTTTTTGGTGATACCCTTTGCTCCTATTCCGGTAATGACGAAGGCGGTTCCTTCTTTACCATGCACGGTTGGCGTGTTTCCTGTACTACCGATATGGTGAACTGGACCGACATGAACACCCTGATCCTTGAAGCTGGCGACTTTAACGGTAGCGCTAAGAAGAATAGCGACTGGGCCGCCCAGGTTATCCGTCGTAAAAATGCGGAAGGTGTTTACAAGTATTACTACTACGTAACCGTGGAATCTACCCGCGGTGGCCGCGCCATTAACGTGGCTGTTTCCGATTACAAGGAAGGCCCCTTTAAGGACGCCTTGAATGGCAAGCATTTGGCTGGTCCCAACTGGGACTACATCGATCCCACCGTATGGATTGACGATGACGGCCAGGCTTACCTCTACTGGGGTAACCCCAAGCTTTACTATTGCCCTCTCAAGGACAACATGATCGAATGTGACGGTAAGGAAAAGGTCACCGACATGGCTTCCTTTAACGGCAAGTATACCGAAGGTCCGTGGATTCACAAGCGCGGCAACAAGTATTACATGATTTACGCCGCCGGCGGCATTCCGGAATCCATTGACTACTCCTGGAGTGATTCTCCCACCGGACCGTGGGAATACAAGGGTGTGATTATGCCCAGTGCCGAACCGGGTTCTGCATTTACGGTTCATTCCGGTATTGTGGATTTCAAGGGCCGCAGCTTCTTCTTCTATCATAACCAGCGTCGCGTTCCCAGCGCAGGCGGCTATTCCCGTACTTCTGCTGTAGAAGAATTTACCTGGGGTGCCGATGGTACCATTCCCACCATCCGCATGACAGACGAAGGCGTTACCAAGCCTATCAAGAATCTGGATCCGTATACCCGCGTAGAAGCCGAAACTAAGGCCTGGGTCGAAGGCATTACTGTGGATAAGGCTGGTGGCTACACCATTATCAAGAATGTGGATGCTGAAGGCAAGACTGTATTCCTTACCAACATGAATGCTGGTTCCTGGACTAAGGTTCGTTCTGTGGATATGAGCGATGGTGCCGACAATATCGTGGTTTGCACTAAGGGCGGTTCCGGTAAGATTGAACTACATTCCGGTTCTGCAACAGGCCCGCTGATGTCTACCATCGACGTTCCTGCAAGTTCCGATTGGCAGGAAAATTCTTTCCCTGTAACAGGCGCTGATGGCGTTGCTGACCTGTATTTCGTATTTAAATCCGGTAACTTCAAGTTTGACTACTGGTATATGGAAAGCACCGCACAGGCTGTTCCCCAGGAACCGTTCAATGGCAAGGCTTTCGCAATTCCTGGCATTATTCAGGCTGAAGAATTCGATAAGCCGGGCAAGGGCCGCGGAAATCAGTCTTTCAGCGACAAGGATGCTGAAAATCATGGCGATGGCGACATGCGTAAGGACGACGCGCCTGCAGTTGATCTTTACAAGAAGTCTGGCGACCGCGTAGTTGTAGGTTACATTCAGGAAGGTGAATGGCTGGAATACACCATAGATGTTGCAGAAAAGGGTGATTACACCATGTTTGCCGCAGTTGCATCTGATGGAGGCTCCAAATTCAAGCTTTCCCTGGATGGAGATGATATTACCTCTGACATTGAAGTTCCTGCTGCCAAGAAGGAAGAAGGTGCCGAACAGAATTTTGACGACTATAGCAAGGTTCAGGCTAACGTTACACTCCCTGCTGGTAAGCATATCCTTCGCTTTACCGCAACCGCTGACTGGTTTGACGTAGACTATTTCAACTTCGAGAGCGGTAAGGATGCCGAAGATAAAGCTCCCATCGGTTCTAACACTGAACCTGGTGAAGAACTTGCGATTGCCAAGGTTAAGGGCGTTTTCGATATGAACGCAACTTACCATGTGTTTGATATGCAGGGCAAAAAGCTTGGAATTGTACGTAGCAACGGTATGCCGATTTCTGCGGCCATGATGCAGGCTGGTTTTGTCAAGGGTGTATACATGGTCCGTGGGGTTACCAGCAAGAAGTCTCAGCTGGTGAACTTAAAATAAAAGAATACTTTATCTTAAATGAGTGGAAAGCGTCCCTGCGAAAGTGGGGGCGCTTTTTTGAGGATAGACTCTATCACTTGCTTATCCATGGTGGATATATTTGGATAAACTGTCCATAAGACTTTATTAAAAAATGTGTTTTAGGGTGGATAAAAGGGGTATCTTTCTTAATGGTTTGGTAATAACGAGGAAACTATGAAAAAGAGTAGTTTGGTTTTGAATGCGGTTTTAGGCCCGGCCTTTGCTGCAATGATGCTTTCTCCGTCCGCAGCGTCCGCTCAGAATTTTAACGAGTGGAACGGAAATCCTAAGACTTTTGGCATTAACGTGCTTTCTCCTCACGTGACCAGCATGCCGTACAATACGCTTGAAGAAGCCTTGAAGATGGATCGTCGAGCTTCTGAATGGTACCAGAGTCTGTCTGGCACCTGGAAGTTCTTCCATGTGGATGCCCCGGCTCAGCGTAACAACGACTTCTTTGCCGACAATTACGACGTTTCCAAGTGGGATGAAATTCCGGTTCCTGGGAACTGGCAGATTTATGGCTACGACCATCCCATTTACAGTAACGTGATTTATCCGTGGAACAAGAACGACTGGATTAATCCTCCTGCAGCTCCCACAAAGTTTAACCCGGTGGGTCATTACCGCCGTAACTTTACCGTGCCCAAGAATTGGGATGGCAAGCGCATTCGCCTGCACTTCGAAGGCGTGGAATCCGCTTACTATGTTTGGGTGAACGGCAAGTTCGTTGGCTATAGCGAAAACTCCTTTACCGACCACGAATTTGATATTACTGACAAGCTTCGCAGTGGCGAAAACAACATCTCCGTGCAGGTGTTCCGCTGGTGCGATGGCTCCTGGATGGAAGACCAGGACTTTATTCGTTTGTCTGGTATCCAGCGTGACGTGTACATCTACGCCACTCCCAAGATTCATATTCAGGATTTCCAGGTTAACGCTTCCTTGGCAAGCAACTACACCGACGGTACCTTGGATCCTAGCATTTGGATAAGGAATACTAGTTCCGCAGCTTCTGGCACCTATACTCTGGAGATGGGTGTGTACGATGCTTCTGGCGCTGCCGTGGTGACTGACAAGGCATCTGTTTCCATTGCCGCAGGCAAGGAAGAAAAGGTCACCTTTAGCAAGGTCGTTTCTGGCGTTAAGCTGTGGGCTTCTGAAACTCCGAACCTCTATACCTTCGTGCTTACCTTGAAGGACGCTTCTGGAAAGACTGTTCAGGTTGAAAGTAACCGCATTGGCTTTAAGAAGGTGGAATTGAAGAAGAACGCCCAGGGCATTACCCAGTTCCTGGTGAACGGCAAGCCTGTGATTTTGCGCGGTGTGGACCGTCATGAAATCGATCCGGATTACGGCCATACCATTAGTCGCGAATTGATGGAACGAGACGTGTTCCTTATGAAACAGTTTAACATCAATGCCTTGCGTACTTCCCATTATCCCAATGACCCGTACATGTACGATCTTTGCGATAAGTATGGTATTTACGTTCTTGATGAAACGAACTTGGAAACTCACGGTGCAAACGATAAGGTTCCCAAGAGCGATGACAACTGGCGCCCCGCTTCCTTGGAACGTATCAGCTCCATGATTCAGCGCGACAAGAACCATGCCTCCATTATCATTTGGTCCTTGGGTAACGAGGCCGGATACGGTGACGTTTTTGCCTCCATGCGTGAATATGCCCATCAGGCAGACCCGTCTCGCCCGGTGCATTACGAAGGCGACAACAACAATGCCGACGTTCAGAGCTGCATGTATTGTAGCGACTGGACTGCCGCCACCTACAACAACAATAACAAGCCCTGGATGCTTTGCGAATACGAACACGCCATGGGTAACTCCGTGGGTGAACTTAAGGAATATGTAGACGCGTTCTACAGCAACCCCCGCGTTTTCGGTGGTTTCATTTGGGACTTTATCGACCAGGGCTTGCGCCGCAACGGTACCAAGTACTTTAATTTCGGCGGCCTCTGGGGCGATCAGCCTAACGACGATAACTTCTGCGCCAACGGCCTGGTTCTTCCGGATCGTACCTTGCAGCCCGAAATGTGGGAAGTCAAGCACCAGTACCGTAACGTAGTTGTTCGCGACAAGGGTGCCGCAAAGGGCGCTGTGGAAATCGAGAACCGTTTTGACTTCGTGAACCTGAAGGACTACGCCACTGCAGTTTGGACCCTGAAGGAAGATGGCAAGGAAGTGGCCAAGGGCACTCTTTCTAGCACTCAGCTTGATGTTGCTCCTTTGTCTAAAAAGGAAATTACCATCGATCTCAAGAAGCCCACTCTCAAGGCTGGCTCCGAATACTATCTGGATATTGATTTCCAGTTGAAGAACAAGCAGGATTGGGCCGACGTTGGCTTTAGCATTGCCCACGAACAGTTCATGGTGCAGCTGGGTCAAGACAAAGTTCCTCAGGTTGATTTCTCCAGCTTGCCTAAGCATAAGGTTTCCGAAGGCAATGGCAAGGCTGTCGTGGAAGGTGACGATTTCTCCGTTACCATCAATACGGCAAATGCAACTATTGAAAACTACAAGTTGAACGGCCTGGAATTGATTTCCGCAGGTGGTGTTCCCAACTTCTGGCGTGCTCCTACCGATAACGATAAGGGCTACAATATGGAAAAGGAAAGCGGTGTCTGGCGCAAGGCCGGTAGCACTCGCAAGGTGAATAGCTCCAAGGTCACCAAGGTTTCCGATAACGAAACTCGCTTCGACTTTGACTTGGGAATTTCCGCTGGCTACTCTACCATGAAGCTTAGCTACACCGTTTACGGTTCTGGCGATATCCTGGTGGATTACACCTTTACCCCGGATGCAGCACAGCCTGCAATTCCCAATGTGGGTACCCTCTTCACTATTCCTGGCGGCTTTGAAAAGGTCCAGTGGTATGGCCGCGGCCCCAGCGAAAACTACGTGGGTCGTCGTGAAGGTAGCTATGCAGGCATTTACAAGGCTAACGTAGACGATTTCTTTGTTCCCTACATGGAAGTGGGTGAAACTGGCCAGCGTAGCGATGTGAAGTGGATGATGATGACCAACGCACAGGGCAAGGGCCTTATGGTTGTTGGCTCTCCCCGTATGGAATTCAACACATTGCATTACACTCCGGAACAGCTGACCGACGTGAAGCTACCTTGGGATTTGAAGCGTGACAAGGACATTACCCTCCGTGTAGACCTGCAGCAGATGGGCCTTGGTGGCATCAACAGCTGGGGTGCAAAGCCTCTGGACAAGTACAGACTGTTTGCAAAGAACACCTTCAAGCACAAGTTCCGCATTACTCCGGTACGTGGCCTGATGGAAGATCCAAACGAACTTGCAAACATCGGTTTCCCCAACTTGGAAACCAGCCTTGTGGATGCCAAGTATCCCTCCATTGAATACGGTGAAGTCAAGCAGGAAGCTTTTGCCGACAATACTTTCCCGGGTACCATCGAAATGGAAAACTACGACAAGGGCGGTGAAGGCCTGAGTTTCCACGATGCCGATATGGAAAATGAAGGTGGCGTCTATCGCGAAGACGGTGTAGATGTGGTTTGCCTGGGCGGTACAGACAACAAGGACTGCGAAGGTTATGCCATCGGTTACACACAGGCTGGTGAATGGCTTGAATTCACTGTTGACGTAAAGGAAACTGGTAATTATCTGTTCCGTGCAAACGTGGCGAGCGGTCTTGAAGGCAGCGGCTTCAAGCTCTACCTAGATGGAAAGGCTGTTACAGATACGGTAAAGGTCCCCAAGGGTGAAGACTGGGATACCTATGGAACAGTCGATGGAAAGATTGGTAACGTCACGGCCGGTAAGCATGTGCTCAAGGTCGAATTGACTGGGGCCTATGCAAATATTGACTGGATCCGTTTTGGCATTACCGAAGAAAGCTTGCCGATTGCCCAGAATCGTATGGAACTGGACGTGGGTGAATCCCAGGACTTCTACGTATTCTCTGCCAAGGGGCGTATGCTTACCAAGGTGAACGCTGTTGACCTGAACCAGGTCCGCGAACAACTGCAGGATATGGGCATGCAGCCTGGCGCTTACATCATCCGCAGTGCCAATGGTGCTGTGAAGCAGGTGATGAAAGTTACGAGATAATTTCGAACAGTAATCAAAAAATTCCACACCCAAATAAGAACACCTCGGGATTATCCCGCGGTGTTTTTTCATGCCTAGCCATGTCTTGCCGCTTAATGTCATGCTGAGGAAACTCAGCATCGGCTGTTTTGTTGTTCATTGATTGCTTTGATAAACTGTCCACGAATGTTTTTTTCACGATGTTGTAATTCAAAACAGCCTTGGGTATTTTTACAACTATAAAGTTGGGTTAAAAAAAGAGGTTTTGTATGATTCTCAAAAACATGATGTTCGGTTTGGGAATGAGCTTTGCCGCTCTTTCTGCTCCCATGTTTGTGGAGTCTGTTTCTGCAGCTCCCGAAACATCCCATGTACTTTGGTACAATAGTGATGCCGGCACCACGTTTACCAACGCATTGCCTATTGGTAACGGCTATATGGGCGGCATGGTCTATGGCGGCGTCAGCAAGGACGTCATCAACCTGAACGAAGGTACCGTCTGGAATAGCGGCCCCGGCAGCAACAACAAGAGCGGTTCCGCGAGCAAGCTGGGCCAGATTCGTAATGCCCTGTTCTCTGGGGACTACAAGACTGCCGAAGATATGACCGGCAGCTTCTCCACCTACGATATTGCAAAGTTCCAGCCCGTTGGCGATTTGATTTTGAATTTCGGTCACACCGGTACAGATTACCGCCGTGAACTGGATCTTGAAACAGCAACAGCCAAGACCACCTATACTTCTGGCGGAGTCAAGTACACCCGCGAATATTTTGCCAGCTATCCGGACAATGTGATTGTGGTTCGCATTTCTGCAGACGCAAATGGCAAGGTCAATTTTGACGCCTCCTTCACGTGCCCCCACACCAACAAGAGTATAAAGAATGTGGGCTCCGATGGCCTCACTTTGGATGCGACCATCAATTCCATCAAGTTCCAGTCCCGCTTTGTAATCAAGGCCGATGGCGGTAAGGTTTCCGCTGGCAATGGTTCCGTCAAGGTGGAAGGGGCAAACTCCGCCTACATCATCTTGAATACAGGTACCAACTTTGTGTCCTTCAATAATGTTACGGCCAATCCGGGCGAACGCGCCGCTGCCGCAGTTGACGCAGCCAGCAAAAAAACTTATGACCAGCTGAAGTCTGCCCACCTGAAGGACTATCAGGAACTGTATAACCGTGTTCGCCTGAACCTGGGATCCGCAGCCTCCAATGCTGGCGACATTACCTCCAGCCGCGTCAAGGCATTTAACACTACTGACGACCCCTCCTTCGTGGAATTGTATTATCAGTTCGGTCGCTACCTCATGATTTCCTGCTCCCGTAAGGGCGGCCAGCCCGCCAACCTTCAGGGTATCTGGAATAATGAAATGAATCCTTCCTGGGGTTCCAAGTACACCACCAACATTAACTTGGAAATGAACTACTGGATGGTGGAATCCGCCAACCTCCAGGAATGCGGAGTTCCTCTGTTTGACAAGATCAAGGCTTTGGTAACTCAGGGTTCCAAGAGCGCCAAGGAAATTTGGGGCACCGACCGTGGCTGGGTTGTCCATCATAACACCGACCTCTGGAACCGTACAGGACCTGTGGATGGCTCCTGGGGTGTCTGGCCCTCTGGCGCAGGCTGGCTCAGCACCCACCTGTGGGAACATTACCTTTACACCGGTGATAAGCAGTTCCTAAAGGATGCTTACGAAACCATGAAGGGCGCCGCTGAATTCTACCTCACCACTATGGTGGAAGAACCCAAGAGCGGCCACAAGTACCTGGTTACCGCTCCCAGTGATTCTCCGGAAAATACTCATGGAGGCTACAACGTCTGCTTTGGTCCCACCATGGATATCCAGATTGCTCGTGATGCCTTCAATAATGCGATTGAAGCTTCCAAGATTCTGGGCGTAGACGAAGATCTTCGCGCTGATTTTGAATCTGCTGTAAAGCGCCTGCCGCCTAATCAGATTGGTAAGTATGGCCAGCTCATGGAATGGTTTGAAGACTGGGACGATCCTCGCAGCGATCACCGTCATGTGTCTCACCTCTATGGGCTTTTTCCCAGTGCACAGATTTCTGTAGACGGCACCAAGGATGAAGCGGAAGCCGCAAAGACCACTTTGACTCAGCGTGGTGATAATGCTACCGGTTGGTCTCTGGCCTGGAAGATTAACCTGTGGGCCCGTCTCCAGGATGGCGATCATGCTTACAAGCTGGTTCGTAACCTGCTGACTCCGGATCGTACCTACAATAACCTTTTTGATGCTCATCCGCCGTTCCAGATTGATGGTAACTTCGGTGCAGTCTCTGGCATTAACGAAATGTTCATCCAGAGCCAGGGCGGCAAGATCCGTGTTTTGCCTGCGCTTCCTTCCAAGTGGTCTAGCGGTAGCATTGCTGGCCTTAAGGCTCGCGGTGGCGTGACTGTGGATTCCCTTGCATGGAATAACGGCAAGCTGACTTATCTTGGCTTGAGCTCCACCAATAAGGATAACTTGACCATTGAATACAACGGCAACATCGCAAGCACCACTACCATGGCTGGCGGCAAGTACGAATTCGATGGTAACTTGAAGCTGACCAATGAACCTTTCGAAGCTGTAGCTCTTCCCGCAAAGATTGAAGCGGAAGATTACGTGGCGATGGATGGCGTGGTCATTGAACCGGATGAATCTGGCGAACCTAACATCGGCTGGATTGAAGACGGCGACTGGTCCGAATACTTCGTGAAGGCTCCTTCCGCTGGCCGCTACAACCTGAAGGTCCGCGTAGCTTCCGGCTCCGAGGAAAAGAGCACTATTACTGTTGCCAATGAAGCAGGAAAGACCCTTGGCACTATCACGGTGGATCCCGCAAAGACCAAGGGCTGGAATGACTGGTACGAAGAGGAAACTGAACTGGAACTTCCTGCAGGCGAGCAAACCCTGCGCTTCACTTTCAATGGAACAGGGTTCCTTATGAATGTGGACAACTTCTCCCTGGATCCAGTTGCTTCCGACGGCATTTCCGTTGCCAGCCAAAGCGTCAACTCTCTGGAAGTTTCCCGCATGCCCATGTCCCGCGCAAGCATTGCCCTGATGGTCAAGGCCCCCGCCGGCGAAAGCTTTACGGTTCGGCTTCTGGATATGGATGGCCGCCAGGTGGCCATCTCCCGCGGCCTCGGCGGTACTATCTCTCTGGTGGAATTCGGCGCATCAAGTCTTCTTCCTCAGGGTAACTACATCGCCATCGTCAAGAGCGGTTCCTTCCAGAAAACGCTTCGTGTCTCAGCCTATTAATCTGTCGGACGCTAGTACTAAACCTCAGAAAGGAGGATATTAGTACTAGCGTTTGCTGTATAGTAGAGGGACGACTAGTACTAAAATGTATGTAATGTCAAATTCATACTATGATTTTGACTGTAATTGGACGAATTTTCCTTAAAAACTAGTACGAATTTTGGAAAAATAGCTGTTCGTACTAGTGACAAGACAAAATCGGTACTAAAAGCTAGTATCAAATTGAAAAAAGAGAGCGATTGGTACTAGTGTCGGGGATAGCCATGGCGTATTGCAGCTGGGGATAGCCATGGCGTTTTGTCACTAGTGAACCTTAGTGTTATGCAAAAGAGTCCCCGCTTTTGGCGGAGACCTTTTTTTGTTAGGAGAGAATGATAATTCTTACGGCATGGTGAAGGACTTCAGGAAAGGCCAACCGACCTTGCCGTCGCCCTGTTCATGGCCGCCACCCTGCTTGGTGCAGAGAACGACCTTGGTGCCGTCCTTGCAGTTGGAGTATTCCTGGCAACCATTGGAATTGGTTGTGGGGCTGCCGGTACAACCGTTCTTTTCTGCCCAGAACTTGAAGTTGCCTTCGGCACCCAGGAAGTTCAAACCGTCATTGAAACCACTGTCACCACCCTGGTAACGGCAAACGTTGTCGGCTGTGCCGCGGAACATGATGATGGAAATGGGACGTTCCGGATTGCAGGTGGCGCTGTTAGTTCTATTCAAGTCCATTGCGGCAGGTGCCACTGCCGCGTAGATGTCGGACATGTAGCAGGCTACGTGGTTGCTCATGCCGCCGCCCATGGAAAATCCAGTTGCATAAACGCGCTTGGTGTCAATACAGACTTTTTCTTCCACCTGTTTAATCATTTCTCGGGAGAATTTCACGTCATCGTCGTTGGAGCAGCAGGGACCCACATTCCAGCCGGCGCCCATCATGGACTTTCCGCCAGTACCATCGGGGTACAGAGAAATGACGCCTTCCTGGTCGGTCAAGTTCTTGTAGGTGGTGCCGCTGAGCTGTCCCTGGCCGGAACCTCCAATGGGGTGATAGTCAACAACCAGAGGTACAGCCTTGTCGCCCTTGTACTGGCTGGGGACGTGCATAATGAAAGTACGGCTCTTGCCGTCCACATTCACACTCATCCTGTGGTCTCCGGCCTGGTAAGTTTTCCCGATGCAGCTGATGGATTCAGGAATCTTGCTGGAACTGGACTGGACGGGTGTTGCACTGGAGCTTGATGCCACCTGGGGCTTGCTGGAGCTGGAAACAGGCTTGGTGCTTGAGCTGGACTGGAAAGGAATAAACGGATTGGGGCTGGATTTCCTCATGGTGATTTTCACGTTGGTTTCCACATCCCTTGCCATGGTGTAGACGGTGTTGGCGTATCCGTCCTTGGAAAACTGCAGCGTTGCCATGGGGTCGCCCTCTTTTAAGAGAGCGTTCTTTGCGACGCCCTGCTTGGTAATCACGTAGTTTTCGCTTGCGTTTTGGACGGAAACTCGCAGAATCATCATTTTCTGGTTGCCAAGTTTCTGTAAGTCAATAGTGGCGTTCGGGGAGCTGAAGTTGTCCTGGAAGGTGATTTTGCCAAGGGCATCCATCAGAGTAGCCCTGATTTCCTTGCCGCTCTGGTTAACAATGTTCAGTAAGTTTCCCTGCTTTTGGACGGAAAGCCCGGATTTGGGGGCGATGCCGAAAATGGCGTCGGTTTCGTTAGAGATGGAAAAAACGCCATTTGCGTCCGATTCTGCTGCCAAACCTGCATAATTGAATGAATTAATGGCTACTCCGGGAATTCCAAGACCGTCTTCCGAGACGACCTGCCCGGATAGGCTCCAGCCAAATGCCATTGAGGAAAACATGGCGATTCCGCCAGCCATTCCCATGATGCGGGATAATTTCATAGCAAACACTCCTTTTGTTGCGGTTGATCCAAACCCGTTCAATACCAAACACACAATGCAAAAAGTAATTCCAAGTTGGAATATCTGGACGTACAGAAAATGAAGTTACCGTTAGCAAAATGCTAACAAGATTTTCTTTACAAGTTTGCGTGTTGTAAAAATATCCAAAAACGTGCTGTTTTAAAAATGGCGAATTTTAACGAAAAACGGCATATTTCACATCGTGTTGTACTTCTTATGGACATTTTGTCCATGGAACTTGCATTTGAACTTGAGATATTCCGACTTGGGCGAAATAGATTTGAAAATGGTTGGAAAAACAATCCAATAAAACATAAAAAAGGATGTGGATTATGAAAAAGTCTCTCGCAGCACTCGCTCTTGCTACTGCATGTGCAGTGCCGTCTTTCGCTGGCCCGGGTCTCGCCGATGGTGCAGCCAAGTTCGTGGGTAACATTACTACTCGCGGCCAGGTACGTTCTGACTTCGGTCAGTACTGGAACCAGATTACCGCAGAAAACGAATGTAAGTGGGCTTCTATTGAAGGCTCTCGCGGCAATTATAATTTTAACGGCTGTAAGGCTGCCTATAACTGGGCAAAGCAGAACGGCGGTCACTTCAAGTTCCACGCTCTGGTTTGGGGTTCCCAGTATCCGAACTGGTTGAATGGCATGAGTGTTAACGATACCAAGACTGCTATTACCCAGTGGTTCGACGCTGTTAAGAAGAATTTCCCCGATCTGGAAATGATCGACGTGGTGAACGAAGCTATCCGTACCGGTCAGGGCCAGTACCACTCTGGCTACGGCAAGAACAACAACATCATTGGCGCACTTGGTGGCGATAACAATGGTGACTATAACTTCGTGACTACCGCTTTCAAGATGGCCCGTGAACGTTGGCCGGATGCAATCTTGATCTATAACGACTATAACACTGTCCAGTGGCAGAAGAACGAAGGTATTCAGCTGGTCCAGACCATTCTTAAGAATGGCGCTCCGGTGGACGCCTACGGTCAGCAGGCTCACGACATGATGAGCCAGGGCGGTGGCGCTGGCGGTACCGGTGGCGGTGGCGTCTGCTTGAACATCAACACTCTTAAGAGCACCATCAAGGAAATTCACGACAAGGTCGGTATTCCTCTGTTCATCACTGAATACGACATCGCTACCGATGACGATAACATTCAGAAGCAGTGCTACCAGGAACAGATTTCCTTCTTCATGGAAGCTCCGTACATCGCAGGTATCACCATTTGGGGCTACCTCTATGGTGCAACCTGGACCACTAACGGTAACTCCGGTATCATTAAGGAAAGTGGCGGAAGAGTCACTGACCGTGCAGCTATGACCTGGCTGAAGTCCTACCTGAAGAGCAACAAGGGCGAAAATACTACTGGCCTCGCCGGTGGCACCGTTGTTGATCCGGAACCGCAGACTCCGTTCAAGGGCCAGCCCATTGCTGTCCCTGGCAAGATCGAAGCTGAAGACTTTGACGTTCCGGGTAAGGGCCGCAACGAAGATGGCTCTACCAATGCTTCCTATAGTGTAGCAACCTCCGGTCAGGGCAACTCCGACTACCGTAAGGGCGAAGGCGTCAATCTGTACAAGAGCGGTTCTGGTGTTGTCATCGGTTATAACAACGCTGGTAACTGGTACGAATATACCATCGACGTTGCTGAAACTGGTACCTACACCGTTTATGCTGCAGTTGCTTCCGCTAACAACACTTCCAGCTTTAAGATGTCTGTTGGTGGCAAGGCTATCTCCGAAGAAATCGCAGTTCCCCAGGCAGCTTCCGGTGAAGAAAACTACAACGACTACAACAAGGTTGCATTTGACGTGAACCTCACCAAGGGCAAGCAGATCCTCCGTCTGGAAATCACTGGCGACTGGTGCGATATCGACTACTTCAATATCGTGAAGAAGGGCGATGCTGACCCGAATCCGATTCCCAAGTCTTCTGCATCCGCTGATCCCGCTCCGACTTCTAGCGCTGCTGGTGATCCGGCTCCTGCATCCTCCTCTTCTATCGAAGGTGGTGACGCTATCGCTCAGAACCTGAACATGGATGTCGACAAGTTCGCAGAATACGACGTGTTCACTGCTCAGGGTATGTTCATGGGCCGCATGGGCGCCTACAACTTCAACGAAGCTATCAGCACCGTCAAGAACGGCAATCGCAAGTTCGCAAAGGGCTCCTACTTCGTCCGTAACCGTAGCACTGGCATGATGAAGAGCTTCCGCATCGTGAAGTAATCCGATCTAGCCAAAAACTCTCTCGAATATGAGGAATAACCCCCGGATTAGTCCGGGGGTTATTCCGTTTTGGATGGCCCAATAGCCGTTTTTTTTCAAAAAAAAGCTTTTCCGAGAGTACTTTACGGAAGTGGTATGGGATTACCATAAAAAGGACGTGTGTATGAAGAAGTTTGTAACGCTTGCTGCTGCAGGACTTGCTGCGGCCTCTGTTTCTTATGCGGCTTTTGCCGATGGCGGCGCCAAGTTTGTGGGCAATATTACCACTAAAGGCGAGATTCGTTCTGATTTCAGCCAGTACTGGAACCAGATAACCCCCGAAAACGGCTGTAAGTGGGGATCTATCCATTCTCTCGATAACAACGGAAAAAGCCAGTTTGCCTGGGATAATTACGATAAGTGCTATAGTGCATATACCTGGGCTAAGGAAAAGCCCGGTCAGCGCCACTTCAAGTTCCATGCCCTGGTATGGGGCTCCCAGTACCCGCGGTTTCTCTGCAAGGGCGAAAACCCGGGGATTACAGTAGAAAAGACCAAGCAGTACATAACGGAATGGTTTGATGCGGTTGCAGCCAAGTTCCCGGATCTTGAATACATCGATGTGGTAAATGAAGCTATCTATTCAGGCGGAAACTACCATTCTGGCTACCTTGCTCCTGCCCAGGGAGCAGAAGGTGTAAGTACCGATGATGTAAAGTGCGGTGGATCCTATATTATTGACGCTCTTGGCGGTGACCGAGTTGTCAATGGCAAGCATCAGTACGACTTTATTACCACGGCTTTCAAGATGGCTCGTGAACGTTGGCCGAAAGCGGTCCTCATCTACAACGACTACAATACCCTTTCCTGGCAGATGAACGAAGGTATTGAGCTGGTCCAGACGATTATCAAGAATGGCGCCCCGGTGGATGCCTATGGCCAGCAGGCTCACGACTGTGGTGGCATGAGCAAGTCTGACTTTGAGACCAAGATGACGAAAATCCATAACGAAACGGGACTTCCTCTGTTCATTACGGAATATGACATTGGCAATGCGGACGATCAGGCCCAGAAAAATGACTTTGCCAACCAGATTCCTTTCATGTGGGAAACGCCCTGGATCGCGGGTATCACCATCTGGGGCTATATCAACGGCTCTACCTGGCGCCAGAATACGGGTATTATGACCGAAGCCGGGCAGGATCGTGCGGCCATGACCTGGCTTAAGCAGTATTTTGCCCAGAATCTTTCCAAGGGTCAGAATACGGCGGACTTTACACCGCTAGAACCTGTCCCGCAGGAACCGTTCGGTGGTGTCGCGTGGGAAATCCCTGGCAAGATCGAAGCCGAAAACTTTGACGTTCCGGGTATCGGCCTGGAAAATAAGTCCTACAGCGTTGCGAATGCGGGTAACGGTGATTCCGACTACCGTAAGGAAGAAAGCGTCAACCTTTACAAGAATGCGACCGGTGTGGTCATTGGCTACAACGATGAAGGCAACTGGTACGAATATACTGTTGATGTGAAGGAAACTGGCACTTACACCATGTATGCTGCTGTAGCCTCTGCGAACAGTACCTCTAGCTTCAAACTTTCTATCGATGGCAAGGACGTGACGGAAGCTATTTCCGTTCCGAAGGCCTCCTCGGGTGAAGAAAACTACAGTGATTACAACAAGGTCAACGCTGATGTGAACCTCGCAGCTGGCAAGCACATCCTCCGCTTGACCGTCACTGGCGCCTGGTTCGATATAGACTACATGACCTTCGTTCCCAAGGGCGAAAAAGATCCGGAACCCATCGAAAAGGACAGTCCCCTTGCAATCGGCATGAATGTCGGTATGGGAGCCCAGGGTATGGTGGACTACGACGTGTATGATATGCATGGCAATTTTATGGGCCGTATGAGCGCCTATAGCTTTGGTCAGGCTGTTGAAAGCGTTAAGGGGGATCGCCGTGTCAAGAATCAGGGTGTGTTCTTCCTGCGCAATCGTACTACCGGCAAGATGCAGGCTGTACGTAATGTGAAGTAATTCCTCTGTAACGCATTCTCTCTCGAAATAAATAGCCCTCGGATGGTTGGTCCGAGGGCTTTTCTTTTGGTTGGGGCGGTATGGATATTTTGTCCATAGAAACTTTGTTTATGCCAGGTAACAATAATCCAATCGGAAATATCTTTAAGGATGTAATAGAAATCCTAATCCAAAACACCAAACAAAGGGCCCCGTGGCGTACGCTGCGGGTCCCTTTTTTATGTCATGCAGCCCCAGGTCGTGCAGAAATTGTTTGCGTTGACCGCTTAGTGTTTTGACGCTTTAATTTGATAAAAAAGCTATTATAATTGTTATGATTATATGAATTGACGGAATCAAAAACCCGTAAACTACGGACTTTTTATAAAAAACGAACTTTTTTACCCTTGCTTCCCTTGTATTTTTCTTCTAAATTTAGCCCAGCAATTTCACGGGGCAAGTCGCCCCGGAATAACTTATCAAAGGATTTACATGAAGACTATTACGGTAAACCCGAGCAAGGTCGAACGCAAGTGGAAGCTTGTGGACGCCGCTAACAAGCCGATGGGTCGCGTTGCAACTGAAGTTGCTCGTATCCTCATGGGCAAGAACAAGGCCATCTTCTCCCCGAATGTCGACACTGGTGACTTCGTGGTTGTGATCAATGCAGAAAAGGTTGCAGTTACTGGCAACAAGATGCTGAAGAAGGAATACTTCCACCACACCGGTATGATCTCTGGTGAACGCTGGATCAACTTCGCAGACCTTCTTGCTAAGCACCCGACCGCACCGCTTGAAGCTGCTATCTGGGGCATGCTCCCGCACAGCGCTCTCGGTCACAAGATGATCAAGAAACTCAAAATCTATGCCGGTGCAGAACATCCGCACGCAGCACAGAATCCCGAAGTCGTAGACTTGTAATTTAGAACGGAGGATACCTCTATCGCTACCGCAAAGAATAAGAAGATCTACCGTGGCACTGGCCGCCGCAAGAACGCTATTGCTGCTGTGATCCTGAAGCCGGGTTCCGGCAAGCGCACTATCAATGGTCGTGATTTTAAGGATTACTTCCACTCTGAAGTGCAGAACATGATCGCCAACCTTCCGTTCGCCATCCTCGGCAACGCAGAAGAATGGGACGTCGAAGTTACCGCTCGTGGCGGTGGCATCGCCGGCCAGATGGGCGCTGTCCGTCTTGGCATTGCACGCGCACTCGTTGCTAACGACGCTGAAGTTAAGCCGGCTCTGAAGAAGGAAGGCTTGATGACTCGTGACGCACGTGCCGTTGAACGTAAGAAGTTCGGCCGCAAGAAGGCTCGTAAGAACTTCCAGTTCTCCAAGCGCTAATCGATCATTCGATTTTCAAAGGAAAGTCCTCGCGTCTGCGGGGGCTTTTCTTTTTTCTATCATTGGATATATGGCGTTAAATACCGAAATCTTCAATCGCACCATCCGTCTTGTGGGTAACGAGACGATGGATGCCATCACCCAGAAGCGGGTGATTATCTTTGGTGTGGGCGGTGTCGGTAGCTGGTGTGCCGAAAGCCTGATCCGTTCCGGAATCCATCACTTGACGATGGTGGATTCAGACGACGTAAATGTCACCAATGTAAATCGCCAACTGATGGCTACCACCAGGACGGTGGGGCAGGTAAAAGTCAATGTGCTTCGTGACCGTCTGCTGGAAATCAACCCCGACGCACAAATCGAGGCTCGGGCGGAACTCTACAGCGAAGCGACCGGCGAGAGTTTCCATCTGGAAGATTACGACTACATCATCGACGCCATTGATAGCCTGGATTGCAAGATGCATCTGTTGATGAACGCTTCCCGCACGAAGGCCAAGGTGTTTTCCTCCATGGGGGCTGCCCTCAAGATGGATCCCACCAAGATCCATGTGGCGGAATTCTGGGATGTCAAAGGCTGCCCGCTGGCCCGTGCCCTTCGGGACAAGTTCAAGAAGTGGCAATTGAAACCCGCCAAGAAAATCAAGTGTGTCTATAGCGAGGAACTGCTGAAAAACCTCGGTGGCATTCCCGAAAACGACGGCGCCCCGGCGGAGTTCCATAAGGTGGCCTACAACGGCACCATGGCTCACGCTGTTGCCATTTTCGGTTTTACCATCGCAGGACTTGTTATGCAGGATATTTGCCGTTAGGGGTAAAATTTCCGCGAAAAATACCCCTAATTTCCCTTCGTTAGGTGCATTGGACCCTTTCAAAGATTCTTCTTTTTTCTAAATTTGTGCCAGCTCGGACAATTACGCCCGGGTGTAAATCAAATCACCGGTCTGTGAGAGTCGCTTCGGTGGCACGAGAGTGCTTGGCGCCTTAGTCCCAGACCGGGTAGAAACAACCGAAAAAAGGAATATCATTATGGCAAATCTGCCTTCCGTTGAAGACCTGCTTGCTGCAGGTTCCCACTTTGGTCACCAGACTCAGCGTTGGAATCCGAAGATGAAGCCCTACATCTTGGCTGAAAAGAACGGCATCTACGTTCTTAACCTGTCCAAGACTCGCGACCTCCTCGAAGTTGCTGCCGCTGCTGCAAAGAAGATCTCCGAATCCGGTAAGACCGTTCTTTTCGTTGGTACCAAGCCGACCGCTCGTCAGTGCGTTCTCGATGCAGCTGCATCCTGCAACCAGTTCTCCGTTACCAACCGTTGGTTGGGCGGTATGCTGACTAACTTCCAGACCGTTCGTAAGTCCATCAAGAAGATTGACAAGATCGACGCTATGGAACAGGACGGCACTTTCCAGGTCCTCGGTAAGAAGGAAGTCCTGGACAAGACTCGCGAACGCACCAAGCTCCTCGAAGTGTTCGGTGGCATCCGCGAAATGGTGAACCTTCCGGGCCTCCTGGTCGTGACCGACCTCGCTCACGAAAAGATCGCCGTTGCTGAAGCACGTCGTCTTCACATTCCTATCATCGGCATTTGCGATACTAACGTTGATCCGACCCTCGTTGACTACCCGATTCCGGCTAACGACGACGCAGTGAAGTCCCTGAAGCTCATCGTGGACTACATTGCTTCCAACGTTGCTCCTCGCTCTGTCGAAAAGAAGTCCAAGGAAGAAATCAAGAAGTTTGATAACGGTGAGGACAAGTAATCATGGCTGCTATTACCGCTTCTCTCGTAAATGAACTCCGTCAGAAGACTGGCGTAGGCATGATGCAGTGCAAGAAGGCTCTCACCGAAACTGACGGTGATCTGGACAAGGCAGTTGAACTTCTCCGTAAGCAGGGTGCTGCTGTTGCTGCAAAGCGCGCAGACAAGGCTGCCAAGGAAGGTCGTATCTACTTGGTCGAAACCGCTGATAAGGCTGCTGCTTTCGAACTGTCCTGCGAAACCGAACCGGTTTCCAACAACGATGACTTCGTTGCTCTCGCAGCTCTCGCTGTGAAGGCTGTGGAAACTCAGGCTATCGCTTCTGTTGAAGACCTGAAGGCTGCTACCGTTGATGGCAAGAAGATTAACGACGTTCTCCAGGACGTTCTCGTTAAGATTCAGGAAAACATCGACTTCCGTAAGTATGCTGAACTCAAGAAGTCTGCAAACTCCGTGTTCGGTGTTTACAGCCACATGAAGGGCAAGATCGGCGTTATCACCGAACTGGCTTACGAAGGCTCTGCCGACGAAGCTGCTCTCAAGGCTGCTGCTAAGGACATCGCAATGCAGGCTGCTGCATTCGCTCCGGTTGCTCTGAACGACGCTGCTGTTCCTGCCGAAACTATCGAAAAGGAACGCGAAATCGCTAAGGCTCAGATCGAAGCTTCTGGTAAGGCTACCAAGCCCGAATTCGTTGAACGTCAGATCGAAGGCCGCGTGGCTAAGGTTCTGAAGGAAATCGTTCTCGAAGACCAGGAATTCTTCATGTCTGAAAAGAACCCGAAGAAGCTCGCTGTCAAGGACTACCTCCAGGAAGTCGTTGCAAAGCAGCTTGGCCTTTCTTCCCTGAAGGTCGTAAACTTCATCCGCTTCGAACGCGGTAACTAACGAGTAGACAGTAGGAAGTTGGCAGTAGACAGTAGTGTCTGATGCTGCTTCCGACTTTCATCACGAGTTGGTAAAAGAGATTTTTGCACTTGGTTGCAAGTCACTTTTAGAAAGGACCGTTCCCCCGGGAGCGGTCTTTTTCATTTCTCAACCACTAACCACTAATCACTTTACTATATTGCTCCTAAATACGGAGTTTTATTATGGCTAAGTTTAATAGAGTTTTGCTCAAGCTGAGCGGAGAAGCTTTGGCCGGAGCCAAGGGCCACGGAATCGACAACGACATCCTGAACGAAATGGCGTCTGAAATTGCCGACGTTGTTCGCAAGGGTGTAGGTGTTGCTCTGGTCATTGGCGGTGGCAACATGATTCGTGGCGTAAGCGCCAGCGCAGGTGGCATGAACCGCGCTCAGGGCGATGCCATGGGCATGCTTGGTACTGTGATGAATGGTCTCGCCATGCAGGATGCCCTGGACAAGCAGGGAATCAATTCTGTGGTCATGAGCGCCATCCGCATGGAACCCATCTGCGAATTTTTCAACCGCCGTCGCGCCATTGAACTTCTTGCAAATGGTTCTGTGGTTATTTTCTCCGCAGGTACCGGCAATCCGTTCTTCACCACCGACAGCTGTGCAGCACTTCGCGCCATTGAAAGTGAATGCGACGTGATCATGAAGGTGACCAAGGTGGACGGCATCTATTCTGCTGACCCCATGAAGGATCCTACAGCAACCCGCTTTGACGACATTACCTATCAGGAAGTGATCGCCCGCGGACTTAAGGTGATGGACACCGCTGCCGTCGCTCTGTGCATGGAACACAATATGCCCATTTTTGTGTTCAAAATGGAAAAGGGCTGCTTGACTCAGGCCGCCGTTGAAGGTAATTTAGGAACACTGGTGCACTGCTAATCGCGCACCGCAAACTTTATATTAAGGTCTTATTATGGCAGATTATTCTGAAAAGATGGCTAAGGCTATTGAAGCTACTGAACGCGAATTCTCCAAGATCCGTGCTGGCCAGGCTTCTCCCGCTATTCTCAACGACATTCGTATCGACTACTACGGTACTCCGACTCCCATTTCCCAGGTTGCAAAGGTTTCCGTTCCGGAACCTCGTATGCTCCTGGTCGCTCCGTGGGAAAAGGCTCTCGTTGACCTGATCGAAAAGGCTATCTACGCAGCAAACATCGGTCTTACCCCCATGAAGGACGGTAACTCCATCCGCGTCAGCCTCCCGATTCTCACTACCGAACGTCGTCAGGAACTGGCTAAGATCGCTCGCAAGCATGCAGAAGACGGCCGCGTTGCCATCCGCAACATCCGCCGCGATGCAAACGATGCCATCAAGAAGGATAAGGAAATGCCTGAAGACGAAGCCAAGAAGCAGCAGGACGAAATCCAGAAGGCTACTGACAAGGCTATCGCTCAGATTGACGCTCTTCTCGCAGCAAAGGAAGCCGACATCCTTAAGGTTTAATCCTTAGTTTGTTGGAAATAGGGATTCTAAGGGTAAAGCGTGGCAAATCAGCTTCGACATGTAGCCATCATTATGGACGGCAATGGCCGTTGGGCCAAAAGCCGCGGTATGGAACGTTTCTTCGGTCACCGTAAGGGGACTGAGTCTACCATCGATGCCGTTGAAATGGGCGTAAACCTCAAACTCGAGCACATGACACTTTACGTGTTCAGTTCCGAAAACTGGGGACGCCCTTCCAAGGAAGTGGATTATTTGATGAACCTTCTCATCGAGATGGTGGTGAAGGAAATTCCCGACCTGATGGAAAAGAATGTGAAGTTGACGGTGATCGGTAATATGGACCGCATTCCCGAAAAGCCCCGCGCAAGCCTGCAGTCCGCTATTGATGTGACTGCCAATAATACTGGCATGCAGTTGAACCTGGCAATCTCCTATGGTGGCCGACAGGAAATCGTAGGTGCTGTCAAGTCCATTGCCGCCCAGGTTGCCGCAGGCACCCTCAAGGTTGAGGACATCGACGAATCCCTCTTTGCAAAAAATCTTTACCTGAAGGGAGCTCCCGATCCGGATCTCATTATCCGTACCGGCGGCGAATTCAGACTTTCTAACTATTTGCTTTGGCAGGCCGCCTACAGTGAGTTCTATGTAACGGACACTCTGTGGCCGGACTTTACCAAGGAAGAATTCATGAAGGCGGTGGAGTTCTTTAATACTCGCGAACGCCGGTTTGGGAAGGTTCTTCATGAGTAATTTAGCACAGCGACTGATTACTGCGTTTATTGCCATTCCGTTAGTGTTTGGCCTTTTATGGTTTAACGATATTTCCCGTATTGCACTGATGTGCTTCCTGGGTGGCGTTGGCGCCTGGGAATGGGCTGGTATGGCTCGCAAGATGTACCAGGGCCCGGATATGCGAGCATATTCCTTTGTCGCATCCTTTGCGTTGACTCTTGCATGGGCTCTCTCCAAGGGCGGCTTCTTTGGACTGCCCGCTGTGCCTTGCGTTGTGGGCATGACCTGCGTTGTCATTTTTGCAGGCTACATCGGAATGGCTTACTCCAAGGTGAATATCGAAGTGCTGTTCCCCTGGCTGGTGATGCATATTGCGGCTCCGCTGTATGTGGGCCTCTGGGGAGGCATGAACGTCCTTATGATGGGTAACGGCCAGGGCCTTGAGCACTGCTATCCCTTTATCCTGGTGATGACCTCCATGTGGCTCTGTGACACCGTGGCTTACTTCTTCGGAAAGTTCGTTGCAGGCAAGGGCCCCTTCGGCCGTCATCTTTTTGCACCCAGCATTAGCCCCAAGAAGACTTGGGAAGGTTCCGTTGCTGGAACGGTCGCTACTGTGGCCTGGGTGGCTTATTGGGGCTCCTGCACTTCCGCTCTGTCCGCATTCAATGTGAACATTGACCTTGTGAAGGGCCTTGTCCTGGGCTTGCTCATTGCGATTTCCGGCCAGGCTGGCGACCTTTTGATGAGTGCTCTCAAACGTTGGAGCGGCACCAAGGATTCCGGCAACCTGTTCGTGGGCCACGGCGGCGTTCTGGACCGCTGCGACTCCTTCTACCTCACGGCACCCATGCTCTATATTCTGCTGGACATGATGGAAAAGGTTGCATAAACAAAAAGCAAACTGTGTTGAAAAGGCCCGGTAAAAACCGGGTCTTTTCGTATATTTACGATATGAGTAAATACGAACCGCTTTGGAAATTTGTGAAGGACGCCGCAGCTAATAATGCTGCGACCTTCAAGCTGACTTACGAAGAAATCGAGAAGGTTTAAGATGGGACTTGTCACGCCATTAGGGAAGTTGCATGTAACCATTGATGGTCGATATGCCATAATTGTTCCTTTTGCTCCTAATGGAGATTGTCACACAATCGCTTGCCAAATTGAAAACTATTCAGCTTCGTTAAATGATGGTATTGAATCTGGTGAATATTTAGAACTAAAAAGTTTTTATAAAGAAAATGTCAAACTATCTATAGGGATGATAGGGGACAGCGGCTTATCAACTTTTGATTATGAAAATGAATATCTAGATGATGGAGTTGCGTATTTAATTTTGCCTAAAACAAAAACGGAGAAATTTGTTTTTGGTGTTGCGTGGTTAAATAATTGTACCGAAGAAAATGAAGTGCAAACATGGTTCGGTGCTGATCCGATGGGTATGTGATGAAAGCCTACGTTTATAAAGAACACAAGAAGTTTGAATTGGTAGAAAAGCCGAAGCCTGAATTGCAGGGCCCGAGGGATGCCATTGTCCGTGTGACCATGGGGAGCATCTGCACTAGCGATCTTCACATTAAGCATGGTTCTGTGCCGCGGGCGGTGCCGGGAATTACCGTGGGCCACGAAATGGTGGGCGTTGTGGAATCCGTCGGTGCTGATGTGAAGAAAGTGAAGGTGGGCGACCGCGTGACGGTGAATGTGGAAACTTTTTGCGGTGAATGCTTTTTCTGCAAGAAGGGTTTCGTGAACAACTGCACCGACAAGAACGGCGGATGGGCTTTGGGCTGCCGCATTGATGGTGGCCAGACGGAATTTGTGCGGGTGCCTTTTGCAGATCAGGGCCTGAACAGGATTCCTGATTCTGTTAGCGACGAGCAGGCGCTTTTTGTAGGCGATGTGCTGGCTACAGGTTTCTGGGCCGCCCGCATTTCTGAAATCAAGACCGAGGATACGGTGCTGATTATTGGCGCTGGCCCCACGGGCATTTGCACGCTGCTTTGCGTGATGCTGAAGAATCCACAAAAGATTATCGTCTGCGAAAAAGACGAAACCCGCCGTGAATTTGTCCGCAGGCATTATCCTCAGGTGATTGTGACTACGCCGGAGGAATGCAGTGCTGTGGTGCAGCGGGAAAGCGCCCACGGAGGCGCCGACGTTGTCATCGAGGTTGCTGGTACCGAAGAGACTTTCCGCATGGCTTGGGAAAACGCAAGGCCGAGCGCCATCGTGACGGTGGTGGCCCTTTACGACAAGCCCATGACTTTGCCATTGCCCGATATGTACGGCAAGAATCTCACGTTCAAGACCGGTGGCGTTGACGGTTGCGACTGCGCCGAAATTCTATCTCTCATCGAACAGGGGAAGATTGACACTACGCCTTTGGTTACCCACAAGTTTCCTCTAAAAAATATCGGGGAAGCCTACCGGATTTTTGAAAACAGGCTTGACAATGTGATAAAAGTTGCTATAGTAGAATAGTTTGGTACGGGATTGGTGTTATGGGTATAAGTAAAATAGTTGAGAGTCTTTTTTCTTACGATGACTATCGTAAGTTTCTTCAGGATTATTTTGAAGAACAGAAAAGCCAGAGCACGGCATTTTCACACCGTTTTTTTGCGGCAAAGGCTGGGTTTAAAACCTCCTCCTACTGCCTGAATGTGATTCGTGGCCGGTTTAAGTTGACCCAGAAATCTGCAGAAAAGATCTCGAAGGCTCTAGGCCTTGGCGCTCTTCAGCAGGCATATTTCTTGTCACTTGTTGAGTTTAACCAGTCGGAAAAAATAGACAAGCGGGACGCCGCCTGGGAGCAGATTTCTCAAATCAAGAGGCAGGCAGAATTTACCCATTTGACAAATCGGGAACAGACTTATTTTTCAAAATGGTATCATCCTATTATCCGTGAGCTTGTGGTGACATCCAATTGGAATGAAGACTACAGGGCTCTTGCGAAAATGGTGGTTCCTGCCATAACGGTTGCCGAAGCAAAGGATGCAGTAAAAAACTTGATGGAGCTTGGCCTTATCAAGAAAACGGGGCTACGCTATGAGGAAACCTCCTTGATGGTGGATGCCACTGATGTTTCTCCCATTGCCTTGAAGCAAATTCGCCGAGACTATATCCAGCACGCTTTGCGCGCTGTGGAGTGCATTCCTCGAGATGAGCAATATGCCGCCTTTACAACCCTTGCCATGAGCGAAAGTTCTTTTAATTATGTTGTTGAAGTCATGAGGGAAGCCCGAAGAAAAATCATGGCGAAAATTTCCAACGACGCAGATGTGGAGCGGGTTTACGAGATGATGTTTATGACTTTTCCTATGAGCACAAAAATTCCAAAGGACGAAAAATGAAAAAGTTGTATTCCATTCAAATCCTTGCGGTGATTTTATCTTGGCTAGTTACCTTATGTGCTTGTAGCGAAAAGAAGGACGTTGCAGGCGGTATTACCGATATTGACCATTCCGTGGCGGGAAGGGTTTTGGATGTGGCGGGTTCTCCCGTGGCTCATGCCAGAGTTGTTGCCTACATTGATAATTCCACTGCGGTAGAAGATTCTGTGGAAACGGTTTCGGATGCAAAGGGAAATTACGAACTGGTTTTCAATCGCGATGTTTCCGGTGATACGGTAATGCTTTATGCGGAGCTGGATTCTCTTGTTGCTCTTGAAAATGTTGAGTCGTCTCAGAACTTTGATTTGCAGGTTTCTGCCAAGAAGAAATTGGTGGGCAGTGTGTCTGGTGCAAATTCTGGCTTTGTTAGAATCAAGGGTACTTCATTGAAGGCGAAAATTGCAGATGATGGAAGTTTTGAATTTGACCTTGCCCCTGCAGGAAAAAGGATTCTGTTGCAGTATGTTCGCGACGATCTTGCTGTTGCAACTTTTGCTGTATCTACAGCAGGCACCTCTGATTCTATTGCCCTGCCGGAATTTATCGAGACCTATCTTTCCATGGATGGAAAAGAAAGGGTCTTTGAAAATGATTCCACTCTTGCGGAAAGCGTAGATTATGTGGACGGAATTTTTGGAAAGGCCATTGCCTTGAAGCCTGGCCAGTTCATTGACCTTGGCGAACTTGACCCAACCAATGGTGACTTCACAATTTCTCTTTGGACCAAGTGGAAGGGTACCAATGGTAATCATCAGATTCTTGCGGCGCAGCGCAGTTATTGGAGTGACAGCACATCAAAATTCCAGTGGCATTTTGATAATGTGGATGGAAAGTTTGCAGTGATGAAAAGTGCCCCGAAGGTTCCTGTGGAAATAACCTTTGGTGATTCCTCTGTTGTGCCTGTGGATGAATGGAGTTTTTTGGTGCTGGTCTCGAAGGATAATCAGGTTTCCATGTATGTCAATGGCAAGCAGGTTGGAGAAACAAGTTCCTTCACGTCGAATCTCTTGGAAAAAGCTGTACCGTTCCGTATCGGTGGAAACGAAATTCCCACGGAAACCTGGAATGGCCTTCTTGATGAGGTTCGGGTGGAAAACGTGGCCCGGGATCTTGAATGGATTATTAACACATTTCAAACACACTTTTAAAACTTGGAATATTCCAAAATCTTGTAGGATCCAAATTAGTGAAATACATTTTGGATCGGGAGTGAAGTGGCATTTGCCGCTTTCCTGAAATTGGGATTTTGGATTATGAAAAAAACAGTACTTGGCGCTGTACTTGTTGCAAGCGCATTTTCCTTCGCCGCCAATGGCGATGCCTATACATGGCCTACTTACCGTTCTGACCTGGATTACGATACAAAATCAAATCTAGGCGAAATTAAGCCTCCTACACAATTCAACAACAATTGCTCTGGTGTTACTGGCAAGAAGGCCGGCAAGTGGTGGGCTTTTTACTGGGGCAAGGATCGTGATTCAAGAATTACGGATGTGACTATCGACAGTATCTTGAAAAAATACGACACGGATTTTACTTATCTCTACGACACCTTGGGTTGGGCTCCCGATGCACAGGCACAGAAGGGGCAGTACAGCGCTATTTATTATTACGGCTCTGGCACTTGCGCGGGTGGCGCCAAGACAGATACCACTGGCGGATGGCAGACATTTGTGGCTGGCTACACCGCGGTGGCGGCGTCCTTCTATCCTCTTTACAGCTTCAATACCAGTTGCCCTTACCGTGATCGTGTTTCACAGATGGACGCCATGATCCACGAGGGCATTCATTCCATGACCAACGGCTATCCTGGTGCAAAACAGGCCCACTGGTTTCAAGAGGCGGGTAATACCTGGATTCAGCAGGATATGTTCTCCCATCGCGAGGGCATTTATAACGGAATGGGTTTCTTGAACGCAGCCACAGTGATTGCGCCTTTTATGCCTATTGAATGCTACTCCGGCTGGCTTGTGGATGGAACATTTGGCGGCCCGGGGGCACAGGGCGTTACTGGAAAGAATCAGCGTTATCTTTTAGGCGGCTCCCAGTACAGCAATATTTTCCCCACCTTCATGGGAACATGGCTAGGTACCGGTTCTGTGCGATGGATTTACGGCAATGCCTACGGCAAGACAACTTATTTGCTGGAAACCTACGCCTTGGAAAAGGGCTTGGGCCCTGACGCTACCCGTAGGCTTATTACTGAATTCCGCGCAAGGATGGCCTTGCTGGATATGAAGAAATGGTCCGGTGAAATCAAGAACCTCTTGAATAACAACTTTGGCGGAACAAGCTACGAAGAACAATATTACTGGGATAACGGCCAGTACAGAAATACCTGGAAAATGACTCCCTACCAGACGATGACTGCAAGCGGCGAGTTCCTTGTTCCCGATGAAGCGACTACCCCGGGATGGTCTGGTTCCAATGTTATTCCGCTGAAAGTTTCTTCCGGTGCAAAACAGGTGAAGGTGTCCTTCTACAATGTGGGCGGCAATTCCAACAACACCAACATGAATTATCTGCTTTGCTATCGCGCTGCTGATGGTACGCCAGTTTACAGCGAGCCCATTACTGGTGAAGGTGCGGTAACTCTCCGTCTAGACAAGGCTCCTTCTACGACAAACGGTACCCAGATGGTTTTTGCGGTAGTTGTAAATACCGATTACCAGTATACAGGCAACGAAGATATTCGCAAGAATCATTACAACTACAAGATTAAACTTGAGGAAGGTTTGAGTGGCGCAGGCGATGCCAACACCAAGTACTACAATAATTTTGTACTTGACTACAAGTGGCCTGAAATCGGTGAATCCGTTAGACCGGGTGTTTCCAGTTCCTCTGCTGTGCAGAACAGCAGTTCCAGCAAGGTTCAGAGTAGCTCAAGCGTAAAGCCCGCAAGTAGCTCCAGCATTGTATCAAGCAGCTCCGTAATTTCAAGTAGCAGTTCTTCCAATGTGGTAGTAGATACTGTGAAGTTTGATGTTTCCGCAACAGTGCAGATTAGTGAAAACTATGGAGTGACCAGTGTAGGTTTCGACGTCGATAAACTCGCCAAGTCTCTGGGTGTTTCTGTTGCAAATCTCGGTAAAGCTACTTTCTTTGCCGTGGATAGAGATGGCTCGCTCAATACAAATTCTACAGCCAACGCACCCGGCCATTGGTTCGGAAAGCAGGGGCAGGTGGTAGAGTGGGGCGAGAATGCCTATGTATTTGCAGAGTGGAACTTGAATGCCGGTAAAATCTCGTTAGGACACTATCCCAACAGGGTTTCTGCAGGAGAACGCTATAGTTTTGCGCAGGGCTTCAAGAATGAAAACAAGGTTGTCATCTATAAGATCACGGTGCAAATTGCAAATGATTCCGACCCAGAAGAACCTTCTGAAAATACCGCGGCAATCGCCTTTAAGAATCAAGGTCCTGCAAAATACATGTCCTTAAAGAACCGCCACGGAATTCTTGAAATAAGGTACGCCATCAAACAGCATGACAATGTGAAAATTAGCTTGTATTCTGGTTTCGGTAACTTGCTGTACCAAAATATTTCTGGTAGCAAGGCTCCTGGCGAATATCGAGAATATCTGGACTTGAACAATGCAGGCTTGCCCCAGGGAACCTACATCGTGAAGGTATCTACAGGGAGCTACCGAGAAGTTCGTAGCATTACAGTTGTAAAATAAGGTCCAATACGAGTAAAACTTGCTGGCTCAATCTTGAAGCCAGCCTTTTTTTTTCAAAACCTCTTGACAAATCGAATTCCCTTTTTTATATATGAATGTATGAATAGCTGTTCATATATTCAAAAGGATTGGTGACATGGCAAAGAAAGAATCCATAAAGATTGCGGCATGCGACTGTAACGATAATTGCGACCATCATGAATGCCATTGCAGTCATTGCTATGATATGGAGCTGGCGGCAATGAACGTGCCCCTAGATACGCTTTTTGAACTTTCAGAATTCTTCAAGTTCTTTGGCGATACCACTCGAATCCGTATTCTCCAGATTCTTCTTGGCGGTGAAATTTCCGTGAATGACATTGCCGGCAAGCTGAACCTGGAACAGTCCGTGGTAAGTCACCAGTTGAGAATTCTCCGTACGGCGAACTTGATTAAGCCCCGCCGCGATGGCCGCAAGATGTTCTACTCCCTGGACGATGAACACATCGGATCCATCTTCAAAATTGGTCTATCTCATATTCTCCATAAAAAGGAAGGAAAGTAAAGGAGAAAATTATGATGGAAATCGTATCGACTTTTGTTTCTGAATTTATAACTCTCTTTGCGGAAATGGCCCCGTTCCTGCTGCTCGGTTTTTTGCTGGCGGGAATCATTCACGTATGGCTTCCGCAGGCCCTTTATATCCCGAAAATTTCCAAGCCTACTTTTAAGTCTAGCTTGTGGGCGGCACTCTTTGGCGTTCCGCTTCCTATTTGCAGCTGTGGCGTGATTCCTACCGCTGTGGCTCTCCGCAGGGAAGGTGCCAGCAAGGGCGCAAGCGTGTCCTTCTTGATTTCTACTCCGGCGACGGGGGTGGATTCCATTTTGGCAACCTACTCTTTGTTGGGTTTGCCTTTCGCAATTTTGCGCCCCATTGCGGCCTTTGTTACGGCATTGTTTGGCGGCGTGGTGACGAACTTTGCAACGAAGGGTGAGAACGAAATTGCTGCAGACGCCAAGGCCGTTTGCGTTGATGAACACTGCAGCTGCGGTGGCCACGACCACGATCACGACCATTGCGAATGTGGCGACCACGACCACAATCACGACGATCACTGCGGTTGTAAGGATGACCATTGCGGTTGCGGAAAAATTAAGTGCGGCTGTGGCGATGACGATTGCGAAGATCGCGAAATTCCGGGGACCATCGGCGGCAAGATTCTGGAAACCTTCCGTTACGGCTTAGTGGACATGGTTGCCAATGTCAGCAAGTGGCTCATGATTGGTCTTGTGCTGGGCGCATTGATCGCAGCATTCATTCCCAACGATTTCTTCTTGGCTCTCCGCGAATATCCCTTCCTCTGCATGATTGCCGTTTTGCTGTTGGCCATGCCCATGTACACTTGCGCTACGGGCTCCATTCCTCTGGCATTGGCATTGGTGGCAAAGGGAATTACTCCGGGCGCAGCACTTGTTTTGCTGATGGCTGGTCCTGCAACTAGTATCGCATCTATGATGGTTGTGGGTAAGGCTTTCGGTAAGCGCACCTTGGCCGCATACCTGATTACCATCGCTGGCGGCGCATTGTTCTTCGGCTGGGTGGTGGACACCTTCATGATGGACACCTTCCTCTCCGCAATGATTCCTGGCGGCATGTCGGAACACTGTGCCGGCGCAGAAGCCCTGGGCGTATTTGATTACGTGATGGCAGGCGTTCTCGCTTTGCTCATGATCTACACCAAGCTACCGAAGAAGAGCAAGATCCAAAAGGATTCTGAAACTTCTAGGGTAAAGGAATACACCGTGAAGGGTATGAGCTGCAACCACTGCAAAATGTGTGTGGAAAAGGCTGCCGCCGCTCTCCCCGGAGTTATTCACGCCGAAGCCGATGTGGGCAAAAATCTCCTCACCATCGAAGGCTCGGTGGACGAGGCGGAATTGAAGAAGGCCATTGAAGAAGCCGGCTTCGATTTCCTCGGCGCAAAGTGACGCTTACATATAAATTCAAAGAAAGGCTGGTCAAAAAATTTGGCTGGCTTTTTTATATGTGTACTTATCGGCGGGGTAAATCTTGATCAAAGTTTTACCCTGATATATGATGTAGAAGCTTGCTCCAATGGGTGTATTGAGATATTCGTCTTTACGGACTTTTTCTGAATTTCCGCTGCTAAAGTAGAAACAGTATTTGTCGCCCCATCTGCTTAATGTTGTGTTCTTTTCTTGCAGTTGTTCGGTTTGAACGGTTGGCGAATAGTTAAGCCTATCTGGAAGAGTTAAAGACTCTGGCAATATGATTAATGCTATGCCTGCTAGAGGCAAACCTATCGCACCCAATAACAAGAATTTGTCGTTTCCTTTAAAGGAGCTTCGTTGAGTTTTAAGAAGTGCGATGCCATAATGGAGTAAACCTGCTCCGAAAAAGATGATGAAACCTAAGGCTATAAATTCAATGGTTTCGTAAAATTCAGTTTGAACCAAACTACTTAAAAAGTTGTCGTCGATGAGAATCCCCTTGGGATCATTGGCAACCTTTTTTGTATTCATCACGATTGCAACGACCGCGGAAATAAGTTCAAGGATAGCCCAGATGATGAATACTGATTTTTTATAAATGAGTTTGTTCACGGAAATAAAAATAGTGAAATAACATTCTATATTTAATTATATGAATCGAAATGTGGTAGAAAATAAGCAGTTCGACGAAGAACGCTCCCTATACAACTTGAAGAATTCCGACGTGGTGTCCTGCGTTTTCGCAGGCCCCGCCGATGGTGAGTCTGTACTGAAGGAAGCCCGCGACATCAATGTCATTGACTGCAAGTTTTCTCTGCGCTATCCCATGTGGCACGTCAAGAAATTCACCTTGGAAAAATCCTCCATGGATGAACTCACCCGCGCTGCCCTTTGGTATGCCGACGGCGGTGTCATCAAGGACAGTGTTCTTGGCGGCATCAAGGCTGTCCGTGAATGCAACCGCATTTCTCTGGAAAACTGCAAAATTGTTTCCCAGGAATTCGGCTGGAAGAGTCAGGATATTTCCCTTGAAAATTCTGAAATCGAAGCGGAATATCTTTTCCTGGATTGCACGAACATCTCCCTGAAAAATGTGCAGATGAAAGGCAAGTATTCTTTCCAGTACATCGAAAATCTAACTATCGAAGATTCTGTGCTGGATACAAAGGATGCCTTCTGGCACAGCAAAAATATTACGGTGAAAAATTCCGTAGTGAAGGGCGAATATCTCGCCTGGTTTTCTGAAAACTTGACTCTTGAAAACTGCAAGATTTCCGGAACCCAGCCCCTGTGCTATTGCAAGGGCCTGAAGCTCATCAACTGCACCATGGAAGGCGCGGATCTAGCCTTCGAATACTCCGATGTCGAAGCAGACGTGAAGGGCGATGTCATTTCCATCAAGAATCCGAAATCCGGAACCATCGTGGTGGACTCCGTCGGCGAAATCATCTGGGACGACCCGGTGATGCCCTGCAACGGCGTCGTCAAAACCAGATAAATTTTCTTATCTCACGAAGTTCATGGGCTGCCAGGGTTCCTTGGCTTCCACTTCGGCGGTGCCTGTGGCGAATTTCTTCAGCATGAATGCCATGTTGTTTGCGAGGGTGCGCATGGTCTGCATGCCTTCCACGTCCTGTGCGGATTCGGCTTCGTTGCGGCCGTAGGCGATGTTCCAGTACTGGGAAGTGACGATAGGCATGTTCAGCATCTGGAAGGGCATTTGCAAAGTCTGGAAGGCGGCGGTTGCGCCACCACGACGGCAGCAGCAAACAGCGGCGGCGGGCTTGCCCTGCATCAGGCTTCCGGCGGAATAAGCCATGCGCTGGATCAGGGAAAGTACGGAACCGTTGGGCTGTCCCCAGTAAACCGGAGAGCCTACAATCAGGGCGTCGCTAGTTTCCATCTTGGCGATGATTTCGTTGCAGATGTCTTCGTCAAAGGCGCAGCGGTTGTTGCCCTTGTTCTTGCAAACGTTGCAGGCGATGCATCCGCGGATGCCTTTGTTTCCAATCCACACGATTTCACTTTCGATACCGTTCTTGTTCAGCTGTTCCGCTGCCTGATTCAGAGCGGTAAAAGTGTTGCCGTTTTTACGGGGGCTACCGTTAATTAAAAGAACTTTCATGATTACTCCAATTGACTAAAAATATAATCAAATCAATCCGGCTTTTGCCCTACGTGGGCGAGCCATTTGCATTCCGTGATTTCCATTTCTGTGAATGTGGCGTCAAAGGAGGAATCCTCTGGGCTGCAGGCGTAAATGCCGAACTGGATTTCGTCGGTGGCGCGGGCCATGTGGCAAATTCTCATTACATCGGCGGGAATTGCTGTGGTTGCCCAATCGGAATAGCCCATGTTGGTGACGACGCTTCCTAAATGCTGGAAGGATTCGTTCTCGAATTCAATGGAAGCTTTCAGCCAGTTTTCACTATCCAAGTACTTAAGCAGAATTTGATTCCCGCGGCGATTACGCCCCAGGATGCAGCCGTTGTCTATGCATCAGAAGCGGATGTCTTGAACAAGGCCCTTTTCGGGTTTACTGCTGCACAGTGGCGTGAGGCGAATCCGATGTTAGACGGAAATGTTCGTGACCACGCTTCCATCAACCAGCTGATTTGTCTTTCCAATATGGAGTCGCTAAACTCCGTGCTGATTAACGAAGGCCTGCTGCAATCCGAACGCCTGCTGAAATAGAAGTGTTCGCGCAGTCATTTCAATTGCGAATACAGCATGTTGGCAACTGAACCTGGTTCAATATTCTGCGCAAATGGCAGCTCCATAAACAATGCTTATGTCCGTTTACCTCGAAAATCATATATATTACAATCAGGTTTTAGAGGTGTTTATGGACAAGAAGTTCTTAATTATGCCGGCGCTGGCTTTGTGCGCAGCGCAGGCATTCGGTTCAACATATTATGTTGCTGTTGACGGGAATGACGCTGCCGCAGGTTCAAAGGAAAAGCCTTTTGCATCTTTAAAGAAGGCCAATACGGTGGTGGCTGCCGGTGATACGGTGTGGATCCGCGGCGGTGTCTATGATATGCGCGATACCTCCTATTGTGAACGCGCCAGAATGTCTGCAGGTGTTTTGTTGACTACCAGCGGCGAAAGTGACGACAAGCGAATCCATTATTTTGCCTACCCTGGGGAACGTCCGATTTTTGACGGCACAAATCTTCCCATCGGTCAGGCCCTGGATAAAACCACTTCGTCTACGGATCTGGAATACACGGCGGGCATCTTGATTTATGCAAGCTATTTGCACTTGAAGGGGATCGAGGTCCGCAATGTTCCCATGAAGCATAATTCCAATTCGGGTGTATATGTTACCCGATGCAAGCATGTGATTTTGGAGCAGATGGAAAGTCATCACAATGCGGGTCCGGGCTTCTTTGTGAATGAAGGCGGAAGGGGCCTTAACGGCGGTGGTCATCTGTTCTTGAACTGCGACGCCCACGATAATTATGACCCCACTGGCCGTCAGGGCGATGGTGAAAATGCCGACGGTTTTGGCGTGCATTACCAGTATGACGGCGACACCACGAAATTTTTCGGTTGTCGTTCCTGGTGGAACAGCGATGATGCCTACGACTTAATCAATCAGGAATTCCCTGTTGTCATAGAAAACAGCTACGCCATGGGAAGCGGCTATAGCGACTACGGTACAAAGATGCCGAAAAATGGAAATGGTTCCGGATTCAAGTTGGGCGAAAGTACATTTGGCGGTGGACATCATATCATTCGAAACAGCGTCGCCTGGAAGAATGAGACTTTCGGTTTTTATGCCAACTATACAGGTGCGGGAACTCAATGGATCAGCAATACGTCATTCCAGAATGGTCAACGGGCCTTCAACATGGCATCCACCACATTTGATGCTGAAGGAAGGCGCACAGCCGATGTAGCCGTATTGACAGGCGACAATGCCCATGTGCTGAAAAACAACATTGCGTTCCCTAATCTGAATTCCCAGGTTGGTGTGTGCTGGGTGAAAATCGATGACAGCGATGCTGGGCATGATGAAAATTGTGCCGCTGGCGAAAACAACACTTGGAACCTGAAGTTGGATTTGACGGAAGACGACTTTATGAGTATTGACGACCCCAGCATGACGGTGACGGGCGAAGACCTTTCCAAGATTCCTGGGATTTTGGGACCGCGAAATCCTGATGGAAGCGTTCCTAATGTGGACTTTTTGAAGTTGAAGGATGGTAGCCGCGCCATCGACAAGGGCGAAGATGTGGGGGCGGTATTTGCCGGCGCTGCACCGGATCTTGGGGCTTATGAATTCGGGCTTCCGTCTAGTAGTTCTGTGATTTCGAGTAGTTCTGTCGCGGATCCCGGTTCTTCTAGTTCTGCGGCTGAATCAAGCAGTTCCATTGGCAACACAACTTCTATCGTTGCGAATTTCGTCGGGTCTGCCGCACACGTTGGCACGGCTGTGGTGTTTGACTTGCAGGGACGTTACCTGGGGGCTTTGCAGGCAGAACAGCTTCGTGGTGGAAACGTAGTCGATGCTGTGCGCACTCAGTTCCGTACGCCTGGCGCATACCTGGTTCGCATCGGTCACGAAATCCAGAAAGTGAATGTGAAGTAATCGGGACTAAACCGGAACTTAGCCAACCTGGTCCATGATCTTGTCGAAGTCGGTGGGTTTTTCGAAAAGCATCTTCTTCAGCTTTTGCATTTTGGGAAGGTTGGTGGCAGTATCCAAGCTGCCGCACTTGAGTGCTTCTTCGTAAAGGGCGGTTTTGTAGGTGATTTTATCCAGCACTATCTGCAAGTTGGCCATTTCTTCTTCGATGGCGGCCTTGCGCTTGCGGAACATTTCTACGCGTTCGGCCAAGGTGGAATCGCCCATTTGGAACCACTTGATGTACTGTGCGATTTCCTTGATTTGCAAGCCCGAGGACTTGAGGCATTCAATCATGGTGAGCCAGCCCAAATCGGATTCAGTGTAAACGCGGAGACCAGAGCTGCTCTTGGTGACGAAGGGGAGGAGCCCTTCCTTTTCGTAGTAGCGCAGGGTGTGGGCGCTAAGTCCTGTTTTCTTTACAACTTCTCCGATAGAAAATCCCATGATGGTCCTGCCTTGTTTTTTTTGAAAAATAAAAAATAAATTTTCTACGGCAAGTCTTGACTTTGAGTCAACTCTAGATCTTATATTTAAGAGGCGTTTTTTAAAGGTTTTGAAAATTCCAGGTTTTTGAAAATGGATGAACTGCATCAGAAATTCGAGTTGTTGAAATGCCAGTTGAGAGGTCTCGGCAAGGTTGCCGTGGCTTATTCTGCCGGCGTGGATTCTACGTTTCTGTTGAAGGTGGCTCATGATGTACTGGGAGTGAATGCGGTTGCCATTACGATAAAGTCCAGGGTGGTTCCTGGCCGCGAAATTCAGGAGGCTCTGGATTTTTGCAAGGCAGAAGGCATTCTCCATTTGGTCCTGGATTTTAACGAGATGGATGTGGACGGCTTTCGGGAGAATCCTCCTGACCGTTGCTATGTGTGCAAGCGTTCGATTTTTAAGGCCATCATCGGGGCGGCCGCGGAGCATGGGATTCCTGCAGTTTGTGAAGGCTCCAATGTGGATGACCTTGGAGATTACCGCCCGGGATTGAAGGCGATTGCGGAACTGAACGTGAAGAGCCCGCTCCGTGAGGCGGGCCTCACCAAGGCAGGCATCCGCACGTTGTCCCGGGAACTTGGGCTCCCGACGGCGAGCAAGCCCTCATTTGCCTGCCTTGCCAGCCGCATTCCTTACGGAGAACAAATTACGGAAGAAAAATTGCGGCTGGTGGAGCGGGCCGAGCAGTATCTGCAGGATTTGGGTTTTGTTCAATATCGAGTTCGTTGCCGTCTTGTTCCGCAAAAATCGCCTGCTGCAGAAACCTATATGGCTAGCATAGAAATCCTGCCGGAGCAATTTCCCCTTTTCAGGGAAAAACAGGGGGAAATTACAGAAAAACTCGTTCGTCTGGGTTTTTCGGACGTTGCACTGGACGAAAAGGGCTACCGTACCGGTAGTTTAAACGAAAAAATTTTTCAAAAAAATATCTTGCTTTAGAGTTAACTCTAAGTATTATATTTCCAATATAAAGTTGCGTTAAATACGCATTAGGTTATTTAATAAAAGGAGTACTTATGTGCTGTTTTGTCGCCCCCATGGCCGAAGCCATCGTTACCACCGTCACCACCATCGTTTTGGAACAGACCGACAAGTCTGCCAAGCAGGGTGCTGATCTTCAGGTTGCCACCAAGAAGCAGGCCATCTGCAAGAACCTGAAGGTCCTTTCCAAGATGCTTTGGGGCGGTTCTGTACTGTTGGCTTTTGAACATGTCTGGCACGGCGAACTGCAGGCCTTCTATCCGTTTTTGACTGCGGCTTCCAGCCCCGAAGCCATGAGCCAGATGTGGCATGAAGTCGCTACCGTGGGTACATCCATGGCGGGCCTTGTTACAGTGGCCTGGGCCGCTCTTATGGCAGTCCGCAGCAAGTTCCACAAGGCTGTTCCTGCAGAAGTCGAGGCTCGCAAGTAATGGCTTTGCTCATAACCATTTTTGCAGCGATTTTCTGCACCGTGCTCTGGTACCGCGATGTTGAGAACAAGATGCGTCTTTCTCCCTTGTGCTACATGTACTGGGGCGCATCCCTCATGTGGTTCGTAGATGCCATTTTTGAATATGCAGAACTTCGCGCTGAATTTTTCACCCCGGCTGCAGGCGACATGCTGAATGACGCTTTCCTGGGTTTCTCCGCTGTGGCATTTGGCCTGGTGATTTGGCTTGCCATGCTCCTCATTAAAGACCCCAAGGGTCGTTTCCATAAGGTGGCTTAAATGGATCGTCGTGATTTTATAAAGACTGTAGGCTCTGCCGCTTTGATTAGCGCCATGGCTACTCCCGTTTTTGGTAAGCCCAAGAACCAGGAAGTGAAGGAAGCCGGCAAGGATGTTTCCAACGTTTACTTCACCAAGGATCTTTCTGCCGAAGGCCTCATCAAGTTGTACAACAAGGTGAACCAGAATATTTCCGGCAAGGTGGCCATCAAGGTTCACACCGGTGAAAAGAACGGCCCCAACATTTTGCCCCGCGAATGGGTCAAAGCTGTGCAGCAGTTGATTCCCAATTCCAACATTGTGGAAACCAACACATACTACCATCCCAGCGACCGCGACACCACCGAAAAGCATCGCGAGACTTTGAAGGTAAACGGCTGGACTTTCTGCCCCGTGGACATCATGGACGAAGAAGGTACGGTGATGCTCCCTGTTCCTGGCGGCAAACACTTCAAGGAAATGAGCATGGGCGGCCATATCGTGAATTACGATTCCATGGTGGTGCTGACCCACTTCAAGGGCCATACCATGGGTGGTTTCGGCGGTTCCCTCAAGAACATCGCCATCGGCTGTGCCGACGCCAATGTGGGCAAGAAGATGATTCACGAAAAGATGGAAGATCCGGATTTCAACGCAAAGCCGGAACTTTACCCCAAGTGGAGTAACAGCGGCAAGCGCTTCATGGAAGCCATGGCCGAATCCGGCAAGGCAACCGTCAATCACTTTAAGGGCAAGATGTGCTTTATCAATGTACTGCGCCGTATGTCCGTGGACTGCGACTGTGCTGGCGTTGGCGCTGCTGAACCCACTTGCCGCGACATCGGTATCCTTGCTTCCACCGATATTCTCGCTGTGGACCAGGCCAGCGTAGACATGGTTTACAAGCTGCCCATTGGCGAACTGAAGGATATCAAGGAACGCATTGAAAGCCGCGAAGGACTTCATCAGCTCCCTGCCATGGAAGCTCTGAAGATGGGCAACCGCAAGTATCGTATCATTGAACTTTAATAAAAAGGCCGTTATGGATCGTCGTGATTTTCTGAAGGCTTCTGCAGGTGCCGTTGCTGTGGCTGGTCTTACAAGTGCTGCAAACGCCGCTGCTCCCGCAAAAAACTCCAAGGAGGACAAGGTGTCTACCGTCTATTTTACCAAGGATCTCAGCGCCGCTGGCGTTCTGAAACTTTACGAAAAGGTGAAGCAGAATATTTCTGGTAAGGTGGCCATCAAGCTCCACACTGGCGAACCCAACGGTCCCAACATTATTCCCCGCGAATGGGATGAAGCCTTGCAGAAGGCTATTCCCAACAGTACCATCGTAGAGACCAACACCCTGTATCAAGGCGGCCGCTATACTACCGCCGATCACCGCAAGGCCCTGGAAGTCAATGGCTTCACCAAGTTCACCGTGGTGGACATTATGGACGAAGATGGCGAAACTCCCATTCCTGTGAAGGACGGTTACTGGCTCAAGGAATTGCATGTAGGCAAGCACATGCTGAACTACGATTCCATGGTGGTGTTCACCCACTTCAAGGGTCATGCCATGGGCGGCTTCGGCGGCTCCATGAAGAACATCGCCATCGGTTGCGCCGGCGGCCAGATTGGTAAGCGCGAAGTCCACTTGAATACATCCGATGTAAATTCTTCTGCCGATTGGATTATGGGCGCCAAGTTCATGGAACTGATGGGCGACTCCGCTAAGGCTACCTGCGATCATTTCAAGGGCAAGATGTGCTTCATCAACGTGCTGCGCCGTATGTCCGTGGACTGCGACTGTGCAGGCACCAGTGCTGCAGAACCTACCTGCCGCGATATCGGTATCCTTGCTTCTACCGACATTTTGGCTGTGGACCAGGCTAGCATTGACATGGTTTACAAGCTTCCTCCCAAGGAACTTGCCGACCTGAAGGAACGTATCGAATCCCGCGAAGGTTTGCATCAGCTTGACGCCATGGAACACCATAAGATGGGTTCCCGCAAGTACAAACTGGTGGAAGTTTTGTAATTTTCCATTGAACGGAAATTTCTATAACAAGTGCCGAGGTTAGCATGTCTCTTGGAATTCCTGAAATCATTCTGATTGTTGTCGTTGTTCTGCTCCTGTTCGGTGGCAAGCGCATTCCTGAACTGGCCCGCTCTCTTGGCCGTGCCCAGCACGAATACAAGAAGGCAAAGGACGCCCTGAAGGAAGAAGCTGAAGACCTGCAGAAGACCGTTGAAAAGGTCGGCGAAGCAGAAGCGAAGAAGGAACAGCAGGATTAGACTGTTTAGTAGACAGTAGTTGGTAGACAGTTTTTTTTATAATCGCACGCTGGTGCGTGCCAGATAAAACTTCCTACTTCCTACTTCCTACTTCCTACTATGATTAGTAAAGATTCTCAGGAACAGACGCTGGTTTCTCACCTGGAAGCCTTGCGTACGGCGTTGATTCACTGTTTTGTGGCGCTAGGCATCGGGATTATCCCGATGTTTTTGTTGTCGTCCTATATTCTTGACTGGTTCAGCGCAGAGCTTGTTGCCCAGAGCGGCGCAACCCTTCATTACTTCTCTCCCATGGAAGTGTTCCTGCTGCAGCTAAAAATCGCGGCACTTATGGATTGCGTCATCTGTTCTCCGTACATTGCCTGGAACTTGTGGAAGTTTGTACTACCGGGCCTTTACGATAACGAACGGAAGTTTGTCCGTTCCATTGTGTGGATGACCAGTGGGCTTTTTATTTCGGGCGTGGTGTTCTGCCTAGGAATTTGCTTCCCGCTGGTGGTGCGCTTCGGTATGAGTTTTGAAAGCGAAACTCTACAGCCAATTTTCGGTGTGGAAAACATCGTTACGCTGGCTTTGTGGCTTTCCCTAGCTTTTGGATGCATGTTCCTGTTCCCGCTGGTGACTTACGCTCTGATTCGCTCTGGCGTTGTTTATTACGAAACAGTCTGTCACGCACGCCCTTATGTGGTGGTGGGAATCCTTGTGTTGGCGGCTTTGCTGACTCCGCCGGATATTATTAGCCAGCTGATTCTGGGCGCTCCTACCTATCTACTTTTTGAAGCGGGTTTGTTTGCTGCTCGAAAACATAAAGGCGAACAGTTCAAGGAATGTAATGAAGAAAATTCGCCTGTTCATGTGGAGGCCGAATCAGGCTCTCTTTCGCAAAAAAAATCGCAAAATTCGCATGACGCAACATTTGGTGAATCCGAGGATGTCGACTTTGCTGCCCCAGCCTCTCCTTATCAGGTAGGAACAGAGCGAAACGCAGACAAGTGGAAGCCTAATTGATATTTAAAAACTGCCTAAGATTTTGATTATGAAGAATACTCTTGCAAATGATCGTTACGAAGACATTGGTTTTGCAAAGTTGGACGTGAGCCGTGAAAAGCGTACTGGTACTGCCGAGGCGATTTACTGCGCGGGAAAAACCAAGGAGCAACTTCTGAAAATTCTCCAGACTTTCGAGGAGAATGGCTGTTCCGTACTTGGAACCAAGTGCAGTGCCGAGCAGTATGAGTTTGTAAGAGCGAAAATGCCGAAGGCCTGTTACAACGAAATTGCCAAAATCATCTCTGTAAAAGCAGGCAAGGCCGCTCCCAACGCTTCAAAGAAATCAGGCAAGAATCGTGGAACCATCGCGGTTTGCTGTGCCGGTACTGCCGACTTGCCCGTTGCCGAAGAGGCCGCCTTGACAGCGGAATTTTTCGGGGCCAAGGTCATGCGCCATTATGATGTGGGCATCGCCGGGCTCCATCGGCTGCTTTCTAAGATTGAGGAAATCCGCAAGGCGGATGTGGTTATCGCTGTGGCTGGTATGGAAGGGGCGCTGGCTGGTGTCATTGCTGGACTCGTCAAGGCTCCCGTGATTGCTGTACCGACGTCTGTTGGATACGGCGCTTCTTTTCAGGGCGTGGCTCCGCTTTTGACCATGTTGAATACCTGTGCCGAAGGCGTTTCCGTGGTGAACATTGACAATGGTTTTGGTGCGGCAGTGAGTGCCGTTAGAATGCTGAACATCAAATAACTTTAGTGCGGCGTAGCTCGCGGAATTTTGATTTTATGAAATATCTTTATCTGGATGGATCTTGCGGAATTAGTGGCGACATGACTGTTGCCGCCTTGTTGGACCTGGGTGCTTCCCGTGAAAAGCTGGATGCCGCCATCAACAGCATGCATCTTGAGGAAATGCACTGCCATTTCGGTCGTGGTAATTCTTACAGTATTGCCGGGGCAACCTTTGATGTTCACGTTCATACCCATCATGGTGAAGAAAGCGCAGATCATGTTCACGCCCATGAAGGATGCTACGTAGAACATCACCATGAACATCATCATTCCCATGAGCACCGCCACCTGAAGGAATGCTACGGTATCTTGGAACATGTGGCTAGCCATGGTACCCTTTCCCAGAACGCCCTTGCCCTAGCCAAGAAAATTTTTTTGATGATTGCCCAGGCCGAGGCGAAGGCTCACGGCGTTGCAGTAGAAGATGTCCATTTTCACGAAGTAGGTGCCATTGACTCCATCGTGGATATCATGGCGGTGGCTATTTTGGTAGAAGACCTGCAGGAAACTCAAGGCGTTTCTCAAGTGGTGGTGACGGGCCTTAACGAAGGTTCCGGATTTGTGCAGACCCAGCATGGAATGCTCCCGATTCCTGTTCCTGCGGTGGCAAGCATTGCAGAATCCGCAGGCATCGCGCTCCACATAACAGATACCAAAGGCGAGATGGTAACTCCCACAGGAATCGGCGTGGTAGCCGCTATCCGTACCTGCGAAAAACTTCCTGTGAGTTACAAGATTTTGAAATCCGGCATCGGACTTGGCAAACGCGATTTCGGTCGAGCCAATTTCCTGCGTGCCCAAATCATCGAAAGTGTTGAAGATGAAAATCGCGGGGGTGATGAAGTCTTCATGGTGGAATGCAATATCGATGACCAGAGTCCCGAAGAACTGGGTCTTGCCATGGACAAGATTTTCGAAGCTGGAGCCAAGGACGTTTACTTTGTTCCGTGCTACATGAAGAAGAACCGCCCGGCCGTCGTTCTTCACGCTCTTGCGGATAGCGAAAAGCTTCCCCAGGTGGAAACCGCCATTTTGCGTCACACGAATACGGTGGGCATCCGTCGTTATCCCGTCACCCGCACCTGTATGGGACGGACTTTTGCCGACGTAGAAACTCCCTATGGAACAGTGAAAGTCAAGAAGTGCAAACTGGGCGACATCGAAAAGTGTAAACCCGAATTCGAAAGCGTGAAGGAAGTTGCCGAAAAGGCTGGCGTTACCTTCCGCGAAGTTTCAGAAGCTGCAAAAAGGTAAAATCAGGCGGCTGGTTGAGACTTTCTCTACGTTTTGTTCTCACCATCGAAAAAAAAAGGTGCATTGCCTTCCGAAATAGGGTAATTTAACCTTGTGTTTATGGAGATGGTGATATGAGAAAAATTTTTCAAGGTGTTGGTTCATCGAATTTCGGTGCAATTTTTGTAGCAGTTGCCTTTGGCGCTGCGACCTCTGCTTTTGCAATTACGGCAAATCCTAATGTGAGCATGGGTAAGAACCTTTATGTGGGCGGTGCTGTAAATTCCAACTGGAAGCCGGAAGTTTATACCGACGGCCATCTGGATTTTAATCAGGTGGCTTCTGCATCTGATTTCGCATTGAATGTGGGGGAGGGTCCCACCAAACTTTTCGTGACTTGGGAAACCCGCGGTGACGAAGCCTGGATTGGCGACCAGTATGTGCATGCGGCTTCTTGCCAGCACAACCCTAAGGCTGATGCGTCTCTGCAAAATTTCAAGATCATGACTTCTGCCAATTCCACCAACGGTGTGGACGGCGATTGGGAAGTTGCTGCGGAAGTCGGCGAGAGCGGCGCCATGTCCCGCGGTATGGCCATCGACTTTGCCGGGAAATCCTGGTTCAGGATAGTCGCTGAATCTCCTGTGAAAAATCTTGAAGAAGTGGGCGCATACGATATTAGCAATGGCGGAAACGACACTTGGTTCTTTATGGGCACGAGCATCAGTCAGATGGGCATGAAATCCATTGAAGTTGACTCCAATTTTGCACAGTTGATTCACGCTCGCTATCCGGATTACTACCCGGCAATGCTTCGCGGTGGTATCGGCTGCGTGAATACCGACGGCATTATCGACGGTCTTTCCTCTTATACTGAATATGTGAGCAACGTGAAGTACTGGGCCATTGAAATGGGAACCAACGATGCCTGGGGTGATGAGACTGGATGGAACGTTGAACACTTTGCAAGCAACATGCAGGATATTATCGATGTGGCAAAGAGAAGTGGTGTTACTCCGATTATTGCCCGCATGATTGCTACCAATCCTGAAGTTGCCAAGTGGCAGGTTTACCAAGGTTACCTAGATGCCATTGATGAATTGACTACAAAGAATAATTTGCCCAAGGGTCCGGATTTCTTTGATTACTTCTCCAAGCATCCGGAAGAACTTTCTTCTACTGATGGTGTTCATCCTAACGAAAAGGGCGCTGCCAGTATGCATCGTTTGTGGGCCGAGGCTGTAGCCCCTCTTTATGAAGGTGAAAATGCAGGCGAAGGCTCCGAAGGTCTTGATGCTCGCAAATTCAAGAACGCCCATTTTGCTGTACCCCAGGTTCGCGTGGCGGACAAGGCGATCACCGTTTCCAATGTGAATAGTTCCGCAGACATTACGGTGATGGACGCCATGGGCCATGCGGTTACAAATCGCAATTTGCCCAATGGAAATTACTTTGTTGTCATTCGCGCCGCAGGAGTTTCCTACACGACGAAAGTTACGGTGAAGTAAATTTTCTGCTGGATGGACCTATGGCCGCAAGTAAAGTGATTGAACGTCTCTTTGAATACGATGATTATCGTAAGTTTCTGCAGGATTATTTTGAAGAGCAGAAAAATCAAAGTGCTGTATTTTCTCACCGTTTTTTTGCGGCGAAGGCCGGTTTCAAGACATCCTCCTATTGTCTGAATGTGATTCGTGGTCGTTTGAATGCCTCAAGGATTCCGGCCTCCAGATTAAGGAAATCCGCCAGTACATCGAATGGTTCCGTCAGAGAGATTCTACCCTTCAACAGCGTCTTGAACTTTTCCAGAACCGCCGTAAGGCCCTGGAAGCAGAAATGGCCCGCATGCAGACCGTGATGAACAAGATCACCTTCAAGGAAACCTTGTACACCACAGCCCTCAAGTTGGGAAGTCTCGCCGCTGCCGACAACGACAAGACCATCATGCGCCTGAAAAAAAGCTCTTTGACTCTCCGGATGATTTTGACAAGAAAGTCGCCGGCTAATCATTTCACCGACAAATAGCAGACGAATCAAGTTTTCACAAACAAAAAATCCTGGGCAACGCCCGGGACTTTTTTTAAAGGCCGTTACTTTTCAGCCAGCGATCTATACGAGAATTCAGGTCTCTTCCGCCGCTGTAGTAGAATTCAAAGGGGAACCCTACATAGCTTTTCTGCAGTTTCTTGTTTAAGTCAGAAACGCTGTCGCCGTAGCGGGTGCCCCCATGGCTGGAAAAGCCGGCAACGGTCTTGCCCTTGAAATCATAGCTTTCCAGGAAGGTGAATACGGGCATGGGAATGGTGGCCCACCAGGTAGGATACCCCAGCAAGACAACGCTGTACTTGGACATGTCTTTGATTTTTGTCCTGAGAGGAGGGCGAGCGTCGCTATTCAAGTCCTTTTGGGTAACTTCGTAAATGCCACCGCGGTAAGGCTTTGCCATTTCGATTTCCACAAGGTCAACATTTCCGTCGCCGTACTTCTTTTTCATCTGCTTTGAAACGTATTCCGCTGCACTTTGGGTGTTGCCGGAATAGCTGAAGTAGGCTATGAGAATTTTCAGATTTTTTGGAATGCTGATGGCATTGATTTCGGGATTGAATTTCGTTTCAATGATTGCGGCGGAATTTGCATCTCCAGACTTTGCATTGCGTGCAATTCTAAAGCCGAGATTACGATCATTATCCAGCGGATTGGTGGCAGAACGGTAGGCGCTTCTCAGGTGCTTTCCAAAATCGTTGTAGGCACCGCCACGATTCACACGGTAAATTCCAACGCGCGGTCCTGCAGGGTTCAGCTTTTCCGTTTCATTATATTCACCGTAGTAGTCAAAGACCCATTCGCTGACATTGCCGTGCATATTGTACAATCCAAAAGCGTTTGGCTTGTAGGAATCAACGGCAACGGGTTCATCAATAACGGAGCCGGGCACCACATTCTTGTTGGTGTGATGCATATAGTTTTCTTCAATTAGGTACGGATAGCTTCCGTAATAGTTGGCGTCTTCAACGCGGTTCCAGTTTCCGGTGCTGAAAACTGTTGTAGTTCCTGCACGATTGGCGTATTCCCATTCCGCCTCGGTAAGCAAACGGTAGCCGTTGGCACCACGATTCCAGGTGACAGTTATGTCGCGGGCCCTGCCAGATTCGCCACGACTGACCCTATAGGCTTCCTGCAAACCTTCCGCTCGACTTTTGGCGTTGCAAAATTCAATGGCGTCGTAGTAGGTGACGTTCTGAACAGGGAGATTCCCGCCTTTAAAGGTACTGGGATTTTTGCCGGTGATTTTTTCGTAATCCTTTTGCTGAACTTCGTAGGCGTCCACATAAAAATCGCCGAGAGTTACGGAATGCTGTTTTTCGTCCAGTTGACGCTGGCGTTCCGTAGTGGGGCTTCCCATGGTAAACATTCCGCCCTTTACAAGCATCATCTTACTTTCTGCAAATGCAGAAACGACAAGACTGAATATGCCGATTGCAATAACGCATTTTTTCATAAAACGACCTTTGCGAATTTTAAGGCTCGTGGATTAATCAAGATTTTTTAAGAAGTTTCATTCCCAAATGGGTCATGATACACATGCCTGCTGAAATCCCAAGCAACTGTAAAACTGCAGCGGAGACGCTTTCTGCGGCCAGCTTCCAACCGCCGGTAACGAACATGTATACATAAAGTTGGGACTGTACAAATCCGTAAACGCCGGCAGAAATCAACAGTCCGTAGGCGATAGACAACAATGACATTTTCCAGATACGGCTGCGACAGAAATTTTCCAACTTATCCAGTTTCGTGTCAAGATGGAATCCTAAATGAAATAGCATCACCATAAAGCCCCAACAGCAACTAGCCAAGTGAACTTCGCGAGCAGTCTGCGTCGCCTTCATAGGGGACCATTCAAAAACAAGCCCCGTCATGAAAATGGAGCTGACAGCCATGGTAATCATCAGGGCGAAAAGGATCCAGTCCATAACGTTCATGGCGATACGTCGGGCATTCCATTTTCCCTTGGCCATAGATCTATAAAACCAGAAGTTCATCCCATGATGAACCACAAATAAAACGAAGAGAGCTATGCCCACATACCCATGGCTGGTAAGGTCATGGATGGCTCCATAACTCATGAGGTACAGAAAGCAGCTGTACATCAATACGTCAATGATGATTTTTGCAGTTCGTTTCATTTAGGTGCAAATATTCCCTGCCGATGGATTTGGTCATCAAAAGAATTTCCCATAAATATAAGACCTGGAGCTAGCTCTAGGTCAAGGGTTGCATCGCATTTTTTAGAAAATTATTTTTAAAGTGCCGCGACGCGCAATCTGTACTTATTTAATGTAATAGACGTAGTTTTCCTTGCGGGCGAGTGCCTTGGGCTCGGGAGTCTGGCGGTAGCCTAATGCCACGTGGCCGATGCCTTCGTAGTTGCCCTTGATGCCCAGCTTTTCAAGAAGGGCCTTGCCAAATTCGCTGTCGAACTCCTGACGGGCACGGTGGATCCAGACGCTGCCCAGGCCGATACTGGCTGCGGCATTCATCAGGTTTCCCATAACAAGACTGCCATCGTTGATGTAGGTGCCAGAAGCATTATTGGCATCGCGATCGGCGATGACAATCAGGATGACGGGCGCGCCATAGAAGGGATCGAAACCTTCTTCCCAGCCGCCAATCTTGCGGTTTTCTTCGGCAATCTGGTCGCGGACTTCCTTGTTGGTAACGGCAATGATGATGGAAGACTGCTGGTTCTTTCCGGAAGGGGCGAATGTGCCTGCGCGAAGCACGGCTTCCAATTCCTCGTCGGTAATCATGTCGGGCTTGAACTTGCGGCAGCTGCGGCGAGTTTCCAGAGTCATCAGGGTTTCGTTCATCATTGCTTTACCTATGGCGAAAAAGTTTTGACGAGGGCCATTCGGCACCACGTTCATTATAAAAATAGCATTTTCAAATAACCGACTTTAAAAAAATTGAAATTTATTCAAATAAGGTCTTGACCTAGAGTCAACTCTAGGTGATATATTATAGCACAAAAAGAGGTTTCAATGAAAAAGATCATCCTCATCTTTTTAACAATCCTTATGGGGGCTGCCATGGCTGCTGAATCCAAGAAACTAGTCGTCTACTATTCTCGCGCTGACGAAAACTACAGTGTGGGCTACATCAAAAAAGGCAATACAGAAATCATTGCCGAAATCATCGCGGCAAAGACTGGCGCAACGCTTCTGAAAGTGGAACCCGCCAAGGAATACCCGAAGGTTTACGATGAGTGTATTGCGGTTGCAAAAAAGGAATTGGCAAACGACGCCCGTCCCGAAATTAAACCGGTTAGTGTCAATCCGGAAGAATACGACGAAATCTATGTCGGATATCCCGTGTGGTGGGGCGAAATGCCTATGCCCATGGTAACCTTCTTCGAAAAGTACAATCTGAAGGGTAAAACTATTCATCCTTTTGTCACTCACGAAGGTAGCGGTCTCAGCGGTGTAGCCCGACTTAAGAAATTGACCGGCGCCAATGTTACTATGGGTCTCGCCATTTATGGTCACGTTGCCCAGAACGAAAAGTCCAAGGCCGAAAAAGACGTGGAAAAGTGGATTAAGTAAAGGTGCGATATTTGGGCATTCGCAGACTAGAACTGCACCAATGCGCCTCCCCTTTCTCCCCCAAGAACCATGCTGGTAGCCACATAGCCGGCGAATAGTCCGCAGCCGGCAACCACAAAGGGGTTGTCACGATTGTAACTGGCGATACTCGTGGCGAGGGCGGCATTGGTCATGGAATGTCCCGAAGGCCAGCCGTAAAAAACACCTCGTCTGAAAAAGCCCCACTTGAAATCCCGAGAAAGAGACCCACTATTATTTTCTGCATCAGGATGGGCTCGACCAGAAACAGCCTTCAGGATATTGTTATAAAGAAATGCCACTGCTGTCGCCTGGGCTGCCACCGCACCAGTATTGTTCAGGGACTTGTTGTTGCTGATGAAATACATGTAGCCGGGCACAAGAATTGGAAAGAAGGTTCCCATCATCATGCCGGGCGTAAAGGCGATGCCAAATGCGGTTTCGTTCTAGCGAGCGGCAAACCGAGCCACCTTTAAAACCACATCATTGGTGGAGAGCAGATAGGTTGCCCCGCCTCCTGTCAAGTGAAAAAAATGGTCTTGATTGGTTAGGCTTTTTTTGTGGGATTTTGGCTAATTGACGATGATTGCATAATGGTAATTATCTAAATTTTTGAGGCATCATCAACATGTGTGGAAGCATTTAGGCAGCCTTGCTAGATGATTCTCTCGATTCCGATTCCCATTCGTAGGCTATCTTTACATCTACA
>NZ_QGDU01000025.1 GCF_003149045.1 Fibrobacter sp. UWR4
GAACAATCGGCCGAGAAAACGACTTGGATTTCTCACCCCATTAGAGTATATTTCTAGGCAAGTTAAACAAATTTACTTGGCGACTTAAATTCGCCAAAAAAATTCTACGAGTAAATCTACAAATTACTTTCTCAAATACCCTGCGTATTGGAACAAACTAAGTCCAAATTCCGGAAGCACTGCAATCAGGTGGTCAAAGATATCCGCCTGGATTGTTTCATAGGCCACCCACTGGGTAACATTAGCGAATGCATAAATTTCAAGAGGCAAGCCTTCAGGAGTTGGCGCCAGCTGGCGTGTCATCAAGGTCATGTCCTGCGCCACATTTTTTAAAGAGCGCAAATAGGCGGTGCAATAAGCACGGAAAGTTCCAATGTTGGTCATGTGACGGCTGTTCACCATGTCCAGCTCCGTAGGCACGGCACCCGCCCCATACTTAGCGGTAAATTCCGAAGCCAGCTCTACTCGTTTTTCATCCATGTAGGGTTTCAAGATTTCAATCTTGGAAAGGCGTTCAATTTCTTCTTCTGTCAAGAAGCGGATGCTCTGCTGATCAATGAAGAGAGAACGCTTTATGCGGCGACCACCGGATTCCTCCATGCCACGCCAGTTCTTGAAACTGTTGGTAATGAGGTCATAAGCAGGGATTACCGAAATGGTCTTGTCCCAGTTACGGATTTTCACAGAGGTAAGAGTAATGTCGATGACTGTACCATCGGCATGGTGGCGATCAATTTCAATCCAGTCCCCCTTACGCAACAGGTCAGACAGGTTAATCTGAATTCCGGAAACCACGCCCAAAATGGAATCGCGGAAAATCAACATGAGGACCGTTGCCGCGGCACCTAAGGCGGAAAGAATAAATACAGGACTTTTTCCGGAAACCTGGGAAACAATCACGATGGCACACACGCAGAAAATCGCAAGCTTAATGGCCTGGAAGATTCCATGCAAGGGTTTATTCATTGTCCGCTTGTTATTATCGTTCAGTGATTCCACCACATCAAAGATGGAACAGCCTACCGCAAAACCTACGAGGGCAAACCATACATTGGAAACGCGGATGCACAAATCATAAATCCAGGATGCCTGATCCAAAACTTCCGGAAGACCCGCACTAAAGATTCCTGCAGGAACAAGCTGCAAAACTCTGGAAAAGAACTTCTTTTCTACCAGCAAGTCATCAAACTTGTTGGGGGTCTTTTCGGCAATGCGCTTCGCAATGGGATTTACCACAAAAAAGCAGAATGCCAGGGCCACAAAGGTGGCTATGAGTAAAACCGCAAATTTAACATCCATAGCCTAAAAATAAAAAAATTGCTAGATTTGCGGCCATGAAGAAGTCAGTACCTATTACAGTGCTCACCGGTTACTTAGGAGCCGGAAAAACCACCCTCCTGAATTATGTTCTTAACAACCAGGAAGGTTATCACGTCGCAGTGATTGTCAATGACATTGGCGAAGTGAACATTGACCAGACCCTCATTGAAAAGGGCGGAAACATCACCAAGGCAGACGACGGCACCGTCGTCCCCCTTTCCAACGGTTGTATCTGCTGTTCTTTGAAGCAGGACATGCTGGAACAGATTGCCGAAATTCTTGAAACCGGCAAGTTCGACTACATTTTGATTGAAGCCAGCGGCATCTGCGAACCCGTACCTATTGCGCAGACCATCTGCATGGCTGGCGCCCAGCTGAAAAGCACCAAGGGAGAACCTCTCCCCTGCCATTTGGATAACATCGTCGCTGTTGTGGACGTACTCCGTCTCGCAGATGAATTCGGCGGTGGCGAAAAGCTCCTCCAGAAGGACCTGGAAGAAGAAGACATCGCAAACCTCCTGATCCAGCAGATCGAATTCTGCAACACCATCATCATGAACAAGGTGGATTGCCTCTCCAAGAACGACCTTGAAAAGGTGAAGGCCGTGGTGAAGGCTCTGCAGCCCACAGCAAAGATGATCGAAACCAACTTCGGTAAGGTGGAAATGAATGAAATCCTGGACACCAAGCAGTTTGATTTCGACAAGGTAGCAGAAGGAGCCGCATGGGCAATCGAACTGAACAAGATCGATGACGACCATGATGATGACGAAGACGAAGACGAAGACGAACACGATCATCACCACCATCATGACCACGACCATGATGACGAAGACCATAGCGATTGCGATCATGAACACGGCGTTTGCCATCACCATCATGATCACGACGATGAAGACCACAGCCACTGCGACCACGAACACGGTGTCTGCCACTGCGGTCATCATCACGACAAGGATCATCCCCATGGTGACGAATACGGCATTTCTACCTTCGTGTACGAACGTCGCCGTCCCTTTAACCGCAAGAAGTTCGAAGCCTTCCTGAACGACTACCCCAACAGCATTATCCGTACCAAGGGGCTTTTGTGGTTTAGCGACGAACGGGATGACAGTTTCCTGTTCGAACAGGCTGGCAAGCAGGCTACCGCACAGAATTTCGGCCGCTGGTTCGCCGCCGAGGACAAGGCTACCCAGCAGATGATTCTTTCCCAGAATCCCGACCTGAAGAAGGTTTGGGACGACGAATACGGCGACCGCATTATCCGCCTGGTGTTCATCGGCCAGCACATGGAAAAGAAGAAGATTATCGCCGTCCTGGACGATTGCCTGGACAAGTAAAAAGCCAATGCCGACCTACGTCGGCATGACCTTCAAAGATGAAAAGTGCCGGATGAACATCCGGCATTTTTTATTTCATCCAGAACCTGCGCCATACAAGACGCAGGCAACGAAGTCCGTAGGTAATTACATTCAGATTGGAAACTTCGTCTGCGTAAACCGTAGGAATGGGAAGTTCCCCCAAAGCAAACTTTCGGGCATCCGCAAGAACAATCAACTCTAAGTCAATATCAAAACTGGGGCTTAAGCGCTCCAGTTCAATAGTTTTCAGAAAGCTGGTGCGGTAAAGAATAAATCCGCTATGTCGATCCGTAAGAGGAGTCTTAAAAACCAGGTTTTCCAGCGCCGTCAGGAATGCGCCCCCAATGCGTTTATGGAGAGGCATGTTCCCCGCCTTGGCACTTCCTCGGGTCGCATGTCGGGAGCCTTGCAGCAGAGCAAATTTTTCTCCCGTAGGAGCACTAGCATTTTCAAGATGTTCCAGGAATTTATCCAGCAGATTTGCAGGATATTGACCATCCCCATGAAGGCACGCCACATACCTGTAAGATCCAGCAGTTCCTAACCGCAGGCCTTTTTTAACTACGGCACCGTACCCGCTATTCTTATCAAAGCGGAAATAAAACAGCGGGCGGTTGGGATGAGCCTTCACAAAAGCTTCATACGCCCCACGGGTATTATCCGTAGAGCCATCGTCAATGACTTGAACCTCGGAACGGGCCCACACACTTTCAGGAATAGCTGCAAGGACGTCTCCCAGAGTCTTCTCTACGTTATAGGCAGGAACAAAAATGAAGGTATCAGCCATTGCATTCCAGGGAATAATGGTTCACGAACCATTCCAGGGATTCCCTCAGGACAACGTCAAGAGGAGTCCTGGCGCGGAAGCCAACAAGGCGTTCCGCCTTACTCACATCCGGAAGGCGACGCATGGAATCTTCATAGCCAGCACCATAATATTCCTCTCCGGAAATTTCCTGCGGTTCTGGAATACTGGAAACGTCTACTCCGCGAATACCTGCGTAAATGCCACGCATCTTCTGGGCCAGTTCCGCAATGGACAACTCATTATCGGGATTACCCACATTAAAAGCCTGCCCCACGCAATTTTCGGGAGACGCCGTAAAGAGGGCGAACAGGAATTCTACCGCATCGTGTACGGAAGTAAAACTGCGTTTTGCAGCACCGCCGTTTACAAGGGCAAGGGGCTCCCCTCGCACAAGGGCGCTGGAAAAATTCGCCAGCACCCGAGGGATTCCTTCCCCATCGACGCCAGGCATATAGTCCATGTAGGGACCCACAAAGTTAAAGGGTCTCACCACCGTCCAGCAAAGTCCTTCAAGGCCAGCAATATAACGTTCCGTCAAGAGCTTTGCCGTAGCATAACTCCAGCGGGATGCCGTTACTGCGCCAAAGGTCAGGTCCGAAGAATCTTCCTTCAGGAGGTTGGAATCGGCAGATGTCTTCCCGTAAATTTCGGAAGTAGAGAAATGGAGCAGCCAGGAACCGCTTTTCCGGCAGGCATCCGCCAGACGGGCAGGATGGTCATAGTTGCTACGGATGACTTCCGCAGCTTCGTCCATGTAGCGGCTAGGCGTGCAGATTGCCGCCAGATTGATCACCACAGGATAGGCGGCCACTCGCTGAATCACCGAAGGATTGGCAAGATCCGCGCACAGGAATTCAAATCGAGGATTTGAAAGATGCTGCTGGATTCGGTAGGATTCCAGGTCCACGCCGAAAACCCGCCAATTGGTCCTTTCCAGCATTGCCTGAAGAAGATGACAACCAATAAAACCACCGCAGCCTACAACAGCTACGGTGATTGCTGGATCGTCAAATTTTAGGATTGGTTTCAAGGCGCTTGCAGCGATTATTCCGTCACGGTAAATGTAGCGGAGTTTGCACCCTTAGCCGGATTGGTGTAAGGAATCACTCGGATTAAGGCTTCCTTGGAAGGTTCAACAGATTCTTCACTCAGGACAACCTTCTCCTCGTAGCAGGTCTCGCCATCGGGCTTTTCGGGACCCACGGAGCCGTTTACCAGGCTCCTACCCTTGGTATTCGCATTGACGCGGTATTCAATATCGAAACCACCTGCGTCAAGATCAGTACCGAACACGACTGTAATCGTGTCACCGACCTTATAGGTATCACCAGCTGCAGGAGAAACCACCACAACGCCATCCTTTACGGAACAGTTGGTATCTGCGCCAGAAGAGGAAGTAGAGCCATCATCGCCACAGGCAACCAGCATGGAGGCGGCAGCAACTGCAGAAACCGCCATCAGAGAACGTACAAACTTCATGGAAAAACTCCTTATTTTTGCCGTAATATATAAAAAACCAGCGGAAAACGCCTGCGTCAAATCATTCCAAAGTAGACGTTTAACAAAGTTTTACCCATTTGAGCACCACTTTGACAGTTTGTGCCATTTTATTTTTCTACATTACGGGCCGTACGTAAAAAACTAAATTGTCCTTGTAATTTTTAAGACCTAAGATTTATGAGCGAAGAAAGACAAGATTCTACCCTAGGACTATCAAACGTAAACCATCTTGAAAAGCTTTATAACGGATGGTTTTTGGACTACGCCAGCTATGTGATTCTGGACCGCGCCGTTCCGTATTACGAAGACGGCCTCAAGCCGGTTCAGCGCCGCATCCTGCACTCCCTTTTTGAAAATCACGACGGACGCTACCAGAAGGTGGCAACCATCGTGGGTCGAACCATGGCATACCACCCCCACGGTGACGCATCCATTGGCGATGCCCTGGTGGGTCTCGGCCAGAAAGGTTTGCTGATTGATACCCAGGGTAACTGGGGTAACCCCTATACCGGCGACCGTGCAGCAGCACCCCGTTATATCGAAGGCCGCCTGACCCCGTTCGCAGTGGACGTGGTGTTCAATCCCGAAACTACGGAATGGATTCCCAGCTACGATGGTCGTAGCGAAGAACCGGTGACTCTCCCCGTCAAGTTCCCCCTGCTTTTGGCTCAGGGTGTAGACGGTATCGCCGTGGGTCTTTCCACCTACATTCTCCCCCACAACTTCCGCGAACTTTGCCAGGCAAGTATCGACTACCTCCGCGGCAAGAAGGTGGTTCTCTACCCGGACTTCTTTACCGGCGGCATTATCGACGTGTCCGACTACAACGACGGTCAGCGTGGCGGCAAGGTCAAGGTCCGTGCAAAGATCGAGAAAGTGGACAACAAGACTTTGGCCATTAAGGAAATTCCTTATGGCACCACCACCGTTAGCCTCATCGAAAGCATCGTGAAGGCAAACGAAAAGGGCAAGATCAAGATCAAGCATGTGGACGACAACACCAGTAAGGAAGTTGAAATCCTGATCCACCTGCAGCCGGGTACCGATCCCCAGGTGGCCATGAACGCCCTTTACGCCTTTACCGACTGCGAAAAGAGCCTTTCTCCCTGCACTTGCGTTATTGTGGACAAGCACCCCAAGTTCCTGGGCGTATCCGAAATTCTGAAGATGAATACGGATCACACGGTCCAGTTATTGAAATGGGAACTGGAAAACGAACGTAAGCATCTGGACGACAAGTGGCACATGACCAGTCTGGAAAAGATCTTCATCGAAAAGAAGGTCTACCAGGTCATCGAAAACGCCAAGAGCCGCGAAGAAATGGTTCAGCTCATTAACGACGGTCTTGCTCCTTATGTCAAGAAAATGCTCCGTCGTGAAGTTACCGAAGAAGAAATTTTGAAGTTGGCGGAAATTCCTATCCGCCGCATCAGCCGTTTCGACCGTAAGAAGGCAGACGAACTTTTGGCAGAACTGGACGAAAAGATCCAGCAGAACACCTACAACCAGGAACACATTACCGACTACACCATCGACCACTTCAAGAATCTCCTGAAGAAGTATGGCGAAGGCAAGGAACGCAAGAGCCAGATCGCTGAATTCGGTAAGGTGGAAGCGGTTCACGTGGCAATCGCCAATCAAAAGCTTTACGTCAACCGCAAGGAAGGTTTCCTTGGCACCGGCATGAAGAAGGAAGAATACCTCTTCGACGTGTCCGAATACGACGATCTGATCGTATTCAAGGCCGACGGTAGCTTCAAGGTTGTGAAGGTAAGCGACAAGGACTTCGTAGGTAAGGACGTCATCCTGGTGGAAAAGTTCAAGAAGGACGACGACCGCCACATTTACAACGTGATTCATCTGGACGGCAAGGATGGAGCCTACTACATCAAGCGCTTTAACGTGGGTGGCGTCACCCGCGACAAGGACTACTTCATGGGCAAGGGCAAGCCGGGTAGCAAGATCCTGTACATGTCCAGCAACATGAATGGCGAAGCCGAAGTGGTGGAAGTTACCCTGAAGCCCCGTCCCCGCACCAAGCTGAACTTCGAAGTGGATTTCAGCACCATCGAAGTGAAGGGCCGTGGCGCAATGGGCAACATCGTGACCAAGTATCCCGTAAAGTCCATCAAGCGTCTCCGTAAGGGTGTAAGTACCCTTGGCGCCCGTGTACTATACTTCGACGCACCTAGCGGAGTCATCAGCACCCAGAAGAAGGGTGACCGCATCGGTGAATTTGGAGAAAAGGACAAGGTCCTTATCGTGAAGGAAAACGGTACCGCCCGCGTTCACGATATGGCAGACCCGATTCTCGTTGGAACAGGCATCAAGTACATTCATAAGTACAATCCTGAACAGGTTTTCTCCATCCTGTACTTTGAAGGCGGAAACTTCAACTACATGGTCAAGCGATTCAATCTGGACGGCTGCCCCATGACTACGGAGTTCAGCCTGATTTCCGACCACAAGGATTCCAAGATGATTGAGTTCTTTGCCACTAACGACGCCAAGGAACTAATGGAATACCAGGTAGGTCGCGAAGTCCAGAAGGAAGAACTGGACCTTACGGAAGTAGCTGAAGTCAAGGGCTATAAGGCTCTTGGCAGCAAGTTCACCGCCAAGAAGGTCAAGCGCGTCAGCCGCATTTCTCCGGCAGATCCGTTTGACGACGGCTCCGAAGACAATGCCGCTAGCGACGATGAACCAAGTTTGTTCTAACAGCGGAAATCGCTCGTTAGAATACAAAAAGACTCTGGATTTTTTCCAGAGTCTTTTTTCGATAGCATCAACTGGTTTTGACCTAGCACTAATTTTCAAGCCAATCTGTGAAGCTTGCGTCCGAAGGCATTCTCCAGTCGGCACGGGGCGATAGACTAATGGTTCCTACCTTGGGACCGTCGGGAATGCAGCTGCGTTTGAACTGCTGGGTAAAGAAACGGCGAACAAAAAGCTTGAGGCAGCGTTCCAGTTCTTCGTCGGGATAGGAGCCGGCAAAAGCGTGCTTCGCCAGGTACAAAAGCTTGGCTGGCTCTGCACCGTACTTCGCAAAATGGTACAGATAGAAATCATGGATTTCGTAGGCGCCAAGGATGGATTCCGTCTTCTGGGCAATCTGGCCATTTGCATCGGCAGGAAGCAGTTCCGGAGAAACCGGAGTATCCAGAATATCACGAAGAACAAAGGATAGTTCGTCTGCAGTCTTTTCATCTGCAATAAAACTGCGGGCACGGTCTGCATACCAGGCAACCACATGACGCACCAATGTTTTCGGGATATCGCAGTTCACCGCATACATGGACATGTGATCGGCATTATAAGTGCTCCAGCCCAAGGCGATTTCAGAAAGGTCGCCGGTACCTACCACGATACCGCCTTCCTTGTTGGCCACATCCATCAGAATCTGGGTGCGTTCACGGGCCTGGACGTTTTCATAAGTCACGTTCAGAACTTCGGGATCATGACCAATGTCGCTGAAATGCTGCATGCAGGCATCCTTGATGCTTACGGTACGAAGTTCCACACCCAGCAGGTTTGCCATTTCTACCGCATTGTTCTTGGTGCGGTTGGTGGTTCCAAAACCAGGCATGGTGAGCACTAGTATTTCGGAAGCGGGGCGGTTCATCAACTTGAAGGTTTCCGCAATCACAAGCAGAGCCAAGGTAGAATCAAGGCCACCGCTCAATCCCACCACAGCACGCTTGGAATGGGACGCCTCCATGCGCTTGGCAAGGCCAGCACACTGGATGTTAAAGATTTCTCTGCAGTTTGCATCGCGAGCGTCAATATTCCCCGGAACAAAGGGCGTAGAGCAGATAAAGCGATTCAGTTCCTTCACATCCGGCAAGGGGCCGAATTCCGCTGCAGTAGCAAAATATGGCGTTGCATCAAAGTCCTGGAAAGAACCTTCGCTCAGGCGCTGCATATTCAGGCGCTGGACATCTACATCGGCATAAATGATTTCGGAATCACGACTGTAGTCCTTACGTTCCGCAAGCATGGAACCATTTTCAGCAATCATCAGATGGCCGCTGAATACCATATCGGTAGTAGATTCCTGCACACCGGCAGAAGAGTAGACGTAAGCAGCCATACAGCGGGCGGACTGGTTCATGACCAGGTTGCGGCGGTAATCGCCCTTCCCTACTAGAGCATCGCTGGCGGAAAGATTCAGAATCACATTGGCCCCAGCCAGGGCCAGCTCACCACTAGGCGGCACGGGAGTCCACAAGTCTTCACAAAGTTCAACGCCAAAGCAAATTTCGGAACCGCTACGGATGAAGTTGGTCACAGGTACATCGCCAAAGCCAGGGAAATCCCAAGTGATGCGGTCAGCGGAATTCAGCAGATCGCGACCACTATTGAAGTGACGCTTCTCATAAAATTCGCGCTGGTTCGGCAAATGAATTTTCGGAGTGACCGCAATCAGGTTTCCACGTTGCACAAAGGCAGCACAGTTATAGAGGCGGCCAAACATGCGCAAGGGCAAACCCACCGCCACGATCATATCGGTATCGGCGAATGCTTCCGCAATTTTCTGTAGACTCATATAGGCGTTCTTCAGCAACAGTTCCTGATGGAACAAATCGCTACAAGAATAACCCGTAATGCAAAGCTCCGGGAAAACCGTAACGGCAGCGCCTTCATCTTGAGCAAGTTTACCGCAACGAATAATTTCAGCGGTATTAAAGGCAGTATCCGCAACCTTCAGGTTGGGGCAAACAGAAGCAAATCGATAAAATCCGAACATGATTTAAATATAAAAAAGGTCCCCTGCAGGAGACCTTTTTTAACTCAAATAAACGTCCAAATTCGGCGCGGTTTTAACTCAACTACTTGTTGTTCAAGCCCAGCTTGTTCATGCGGTAGTTCATCATGCGGGGGCTGACACCCAGCTCGCGGCCTGCAGCGGAAATGTTACCGTTGTTGCGCTTGATGGCTTCGGTGATGAGTTCACGTTCGTAGTTATTCATCATCACATCCAGCGGGGCATTTTTCATTTCGGAGGAAATAATGGAGCCGGTGCTAAGGCTAGTCTGTAGCGAAGGCGGCAGGTTGTAGCTGTGGATGCAATCGTCGGCGGCTGTCAGCACGGCACGTTCCATGCAATTTTCAAGTTCACGGACGTTACCCGGCCAATGATAACTCATGAGCAAGTTGATGGCGGTTGTAGACAAACGAGCAACCTTCTTGTTGTAGCGCAAGTTCATCTTTTCGATGAAATGTTCTGCCAGCAAAATAATGTCGCTCTGGCGCTTTGCCAGGTCCGGCATAGAAATCGGGAAAATGTTCAAGCGGTAGAACAAGTCTTCGCGGAACAGTTTCTTTTCCATCAATTCTTCGAGATTGCGGCTGGTTGCAGCAAGGAAGCGCACATCGGAATGAAGTTCTTCGTTACTGCCCACGCGGCTGAAAGTCTTTTCCTGCAGGAAGCGGAGGAGCTTCACCTGGGTCTGCATGGTCAAATCGCCAATTTCGTCCAGGAACAAAGTACCGCCATTTGCAGCTTCTGCACGACCGATTCTGCGGTTCACAGCGCCAGTGAAGGCGCCCTTTTCATGACCGAAGAGTTCACTTTCCACAAGGTTTTCGGGAAGGGCGGCGCAGTTCAAGGTAATGAAAGGCTTATCCTTACGGCCGGACATGTTCACGATGGCACGGGCGATCATTTCCTTACCGGTACCGCTACCACCACGGATCAAAACCGTAGCATCGGAGGGAGCCACCTGACGGACCTGCTCGTAGACAATCTGCATTTCGCGGCAGTTGCCCACCAGATCAGAAGGATTGTTGCTGAGCATGTCGCGCAGCTTGCGGTTCTCTTCGCGGAGGGCGTCTTGCTCAGCGTGCATTTCGATGCATTCGTTGGCAGCGTCACCAGTGATGTTGGCGATAATTTCCAGAAGAGCCACGTCGCGGTCCAAATCCGTAGCGCCGTCCACCGGGCGGTCCACAGAAAGGGTACCGATCAAATCTTCGTCATGAATCAGAGGTACGCAAATGAAGGCCACCTGGCTATCGTAATTGCGGGAGCCAGTGCGGTTCAAAAAGCGGGAATCCTTGCGCAGGTCAGGAATCACATGGCTGCGGCGAGTTTCCGCCACATGGCCCGTAATACCTTCACCAATATGATACTGGCCCAGCTGCTTTTCGGCATCATCCAACCCGTGGGAGGATTCAATCTTCAGGGTATCCCCAAAACGCAGCGTAAAGGTGCCGCGAAGCATCCCCAGTTCCGAATCCAGAATGGACAGAACGTTGGACAGTAGCTTTTCCACGTTACGTTCGTGGATGATAGCAGCACTGATCTTTTGGATCACAGCGATTTCTGGGCCGATTGGTTGTTTCATAGGAGTCTCTTGGTTCGGAATCTAATTTTACATAAAATGTAAAACAAATTTTTTTCTAAGTCAACTTATTTTTAAAGTTTTTCCTTAATACGCTTCAGGGCCACCTTGGTCTGTTCGTGGTCGCCGAAGGCGGTCAAGCGGAAGTAACCTTCGCCGCAGGGACCGAAGCCCGAGCCCGGGGTACCCACCACTTCGCAGGTAACGAGCAAGCGGTCGAAGAAGTCGAAGGACTTTTCGCCTTCGGGCAACTTCCACCAGATGTAGGGAGCGTGTTCGCCACCAAATACGGTATAGCCGGCGGCGGTGAGTTCGGTGCGGATCATGGCGGCGGTGTCCATGTAGCCCTTGATCACAGCCTTAGTCTGTTCCCAGCCTACGGGAGTGTAGATGGATTCGGCGGCGCGCTGAACCACGTAGTTCACGCCGTTAAACTTGGTGCACTGACGGCGATTCCACATGGCGCGGAGCTTGCCCAGTTCGTGAGGAACGATGGTGTAAGCGCAACGGACGCCGGTAAAGCCAGCAGTCTTACTGAAGCTGCGGAACTCGATAGCGCAAGTGCGGGCGCCCGGAATTTCGTAAATGGAGTGAGGCAGGGATTCATCCTGGATGTAGCAGTTGTAAGCACCATCGAAGAGGATCACAGCGCCAGTTTCGTTGGCGTAGTCCACGAACTTCTGGAGGGTTTCGCGGCTAAGCACGGTGCCCGTCGGGTTGTTGGGGCTGCACAGGTAAATCAGCTGCACCGGGTTCTTGGGAAGGTCCGGCTGGAAATTGTTTTCGGCGGTAGAAGCCAGGTAGGTGACTTCAGAGAAATGGCCATCATCCTGCATAAAGCCGGTACGGCCTGCCATCACGTTGGAATCCAGGTAAACAGGATAAACCGGGTCGGGAATGGCAATCTTTACGTCGGCGGCAAAAAGTTCCTGAATGTTGGCCACGTCGCACTTGGAACCGTCACTGACGAACACATCGTCCGGATCCATTTCAACACCGCGGGGAGTATATTCGCCGCGGATGATGGCTTCGCGCAAGAAGTCGTAACCCTGTTCCGGACCGTAACCGCGGAAGGTGTCCTTGCAGGCCATTTCGTCAACAGCCTTGTGCATAGCTTCAATAGCGGCAGGGATAATGGGAGTGGTCACATCGCCGATACCCAGACGGATAATGTCGGCATTGGCGTGGGTGCCCTGATATTCCTTGATCTTCTTGGCGATGGTAGAGAAAAGGTAGCTGCCAGGAAGACGATCGTAAAATGGGTTAATGATAGATTCGTTCATAATTTAGGTTCCAGGTTCGAGGCTCGAGGCCCGAGTTTTTTTGTTTAAATTTTTCAAGTGAAGCGACGGATTCAATTGAGGATTGATGATTGACGATTATTTAGCTAGGCGGCTATACGACACTTTAAACTATGTTTATTAGTGGCAGTTATCCACTTTGTGGAGAAGCCGCGATTATTCTAATCATCAATTATCCATTATCAATTATCCATTATACATTACCTCTAAAGCATTCCTTCGCGGGACCGGTCATGAGGACGGGGCCGCCTTCTTCGTGCTTGATGTGGAGGGTTCCGCCATCCAGAATCACGTCGGATTCAAGGCCTACGCGGTTTGTACGCTGGGCCGCCACCAAAGTGGCGCAACTGCCGGTACCGCAAGCCATGGTAATGCCACAGCCCCGTTCCCACACGCGCATACGGATCTTGCCCGGTTCCATCACCTGGGCGAATTCAATGTTACAGCGGTCCGGGAACTGCTTGTCGTGTTCCAGAACGGGACCCCAGTTTTCCAGTTCCACCTTGTCGATGTCGTCCACGAAAATCACCGTGTGGGGATTGCCCATGGAAACCGTTTCGCCGGTAAAGTCAAAAGTATTTGCAGTCAGCTTGATGGTGCCCAGGAAGTCGCGAGGAGCACCCATATCCACACACACACGGCCATCGTCCAGAATGGTGGGCTTGATCAGGCCGCTCTTGGTGTGCAAAACAAAAGAAGTCCCGTTGCCGAGGCCACGAGACACAATAAACTTCGCAACGCAACGGGTGGCGTTACCGCACATGGCAGCTTCGGAACCATCGGCGTTAAAGATGCGCATCTCGAAATCGATGCCGTTACCCTTGCCGTCGCTAGTTGCGCGAATGTCCTTTTCGGCCACCACGTATTCTTCGGAACTCTTCAGGGGAGTCACCACCACCACGCCATCGGCACCAATACCGAAGCGACGGTCGCAAAGTTCAATGACACGCTGCTCCAGGTCCTTGCCCAAAGTCATGTCAAAAGATTCACCCGGCTCAACGAGAACAAAGTCGTTGCCCAGACCAGTCCATTTAGAGAATTTCAGAGACATAAATTGTAATCCTTATTTTCGCCATAGATACGCAAAAAACGTGCCACTTTTACATTTTTAGTAAAAGCAGCGAATTTCGTTAAATTTTAACGATTCCCGAAAATATGCGGATTTCAAGATTTGAAAGATATTACAATTTGTGTAAATACTATAATTTTGCTTTACATTTTATGTAAAGCAAAAGAAATAGGAATAAAATCTCCCCCTTTTCCGCTCATTACGGGCTTTTACATACAAACACTCTATTATTTTCTATACTTACCCGCCATGAGATACGCAGTGATTACAGGCGCCAGCTCGGGTATCGGCGCCGAATTCGCAAAAAATTTATCTGCCCGCGGTTATGGTCTTATTCTTGTAGCTCGCCGTGAGGATCGATTGCGCGCACTGGCCTCCGAATTAGGCACGCCTGCTGAAATTTTCACAGCAGACCTTTCACAGCAAACCGAATGCGATCGTCTAGGACAATTCCTGGACAATTTCGATATTGGCGTTTTCATCAACAACGCCGGTTTTGGAGATTGCGGATTTTTCCCGGAAACAGACCTGGAAAAAGAACTGCGTATGATTAACGTGAACATAGTGGCCCTGCACCTGCTTTCCAAGCTTGCAGTAAAAGTTCTTTCCAAGAAAGGAGGCCACCTTCTTAACGTGGGGTCCAGCGCAGGACTTATGCCCGCGGGTCCCTACATGGCCACCTACTACGCCACCAAGGCTTATGTGGTTAGCCTCACCCAGGCCATAGCAATTGAACTGGAAGAAGCACGATCTTGCGTTTCCGCCAGCGTCTTATGCCCAGGGCCGGTCAATACAGAATTCAATCACGTTGCAAACGTGCAATTTTCCCTGCCGGGAATTTCCGCAAAATTCTGCGCCAGCTATGCCCTAAAGCAAATGTTCAAGAAACAGACGATTATTGTCCCTGGCGTCATGATGAAGGCAGCGGGAATCGTAAGCAAAATCTTCCCCCGCCATCTTGTAGCAAAGATTGCAGGCAGTCAACAAAAGAAAAAAATCGGAAAAAAGTAAAATCAAAAAGGTCAGGCATCCAAATGCTAGACCTTTTCGGTAAACTACAAGATTTTCAAGAGTACCGCCCAGCAACTAGGTGGGATATTCATATTTTTGTACCATGAAGTTTTTGAATCTTTATTTGCTAATACTTATCGCATGTACACTCTTTTTCGCCTGCGATGATTCAACCAGCGCAAATTCATCGAACATCCAAAACGACACCGCAAAAGAAGATACGGTCTACGTCCAGGACACCATCCGCATCATTGATTCATTAAGCATTCACGACACCATAAAGGTTCCCGAGTATTTCAAGGACACCGTAAAAGTCAAGGATACCGTAAAAGTCAAGGATACCATTATCGTCCGTGACACGGTTATCAAGGAAGTCGACAATTGCACCATTTCTAACAACGACGACGGCTCCATCACCCTCACTTGCGGTGAGGACATCCATCAACTTTTTGAAGCACTCTGCGACGGGCGTCCTTACGATGCTCGCGTACAGGCTTGCAAAGACGGAAACGTCAAAGATCTCTGCGGAAACGAGGAATACGACAAGGGAACGTACCTTTGCGAAAACGGGAAACTGTACCCCTACTTTGTCGATTCCCGCGACAAGCAAGTCTACAAGACCGTGACCATCGGCGAACAAACCTGGATGGCGCAAAACCTCAATTTCAGGGCGGATTCAAGCTGGTGCGGTGGCGGCGTAGACCATACGACCACGGAAGGCGACTGCAATACTTACGGAAGGCTTTATAGCTGGACCACCGCCATGAACATTCCTGAAAAGTACGACACGACTAAAGCAGAGGGAACAGACCTTATCCAGAATCTTCACCGCGGCTTATGTCCCGTTGGATGGCACATTCCAGACATCAGCGAATGGAAGACCCTTTACAACTACGTTATGGAGCAAAATCCAGACGTACCTTACGATGTCCAGATGAAATCCGACAGTCTCTGGGAAAATAAAAGCACCGCAGATTACAAGTCTGCGGCACAGCCTGGCATGAACCTTACCGGATTCAACGTACTCCCCGCGGGAGTCAGGAGCAGATCCCCGCTCCATTGGGCGGCTGCAGTAAACAACGGCTTATTCATTAACGAATCCAACATTACCTATTTCATCACCGTCAGCGAAAGTACGGATTCTCATTTCAGTTACCAAACGTTCACTGGCTACATCTTATCAAATAACCACGCCTATCAAGTTCCAAACGAAAGCAACGGATATTCAAAAATGATGTCGGCATCCGTCCGCTGCATCAAGAATTAAGTTGACTTAATTCAACAAAGAAGGCCGCCAGCGATTTTTCGCCAGCGGCCCGTGTTGTTACACAAGGAACTCTTTATTAAAGTTTTGCTGTCTTTGCCTTTGCGTCGGCCATGGCACGAACCACCAGGGAGGCGCCGTTAGCGCAGTCACCTACCGCATAGATATTGCGGGAAGGATCCTGAACGATGGCGGTACGCGGGGTCAGTTCGAGACCCAGGTCCTTCACAATGCCGTCAGCAGGAACGCCGGTAAAGCCCATAGCCAGAACCACCAAATCCGCTTCGATGATTTCTGTAGAATTGGGAACTTCATTCGGCTTCAGAGGCTTGCCCAGCGGGCTCATTTCCCATTCCACCTTCACGGCTTCCACGCCAGCCACCTTGCCATCCTTCACAATGAACTGCTTGGAAGACACATTCCAGCGGCGTTCGCCACCTTCGTGATGGGCATAGCTGGTGCGCAGCATGTAGGGCCAGTCCGGCCACGGAGTAGACGGGGAACGGCCTTCAGGAGGCTTGGGCATGAATTCCACCTGAAGCACGCTCTTGCAGCCTTCACGGAGGGATTTACCCACGCAGTCGTTACCAGTATCGCCACCGCCGATGATCAAGACCTTCTTGCCCTTGGCATTGTACTTGTCGGGATTTTGCGGGTCGGAACCGTGCAAAAAGTCCAGAGCCAGATAGATACCTTCGGCATCGCGGCCCGGGATGTTCAAGTCACGAGCGTTGGGAGTACCGATGGCCAGGAACAGGTAGTCGTAATTCTTGCGGATGTATTCCGCAGAAATGTCCTTGCCGATTTCGCAATTACACACAAACTTAATGCCCGCAGCTTCCATCAGAGCCACGCGACGGTCAATGACTTCCTTTTCCAACTTCCAGTTAGGAATACCGTAACGGAGGAGGCCGCCAACCTTGGGCTTCTTTTCGTAGACAGTTACAGCGTAACCCTTACGGCGGAGGCTTTCGGCAGCAAAGAGGCCCGCAGGACCGGAACCGATGACAGCAACGGTCTTGCCGTTGGGAGCGGCGGCGGGCAGCTCCACCCAGCCTTCCTTGAAGGCGGTTTCAATCATGTACTTTTCCACCTGGCGAACCATGACGGCGTCATCGTTCAGCTGGCGGGTGCAGCTTGCTTCGCAGAGGGCGGGGCAAACACGTCCGGTAAATTCCGGGAAAAATGCGGTCTTGCTGATGATATCATAACCCTTACGGAGATCGCCAGCGGCAACAGCGGTATTAAATTCGGGAATGAGGTTACCCAGAGGGCAGCCTGCTCCATGGCAGAACGGAATGCCGCAATCAGCGCAGCGTCCGGCCTGAGCCTTGATTTCTTCTTCTGTGAAGAGGCGTTCTACTTCTTTCAAGTCCTTAACGCGTTCTTCTACGGGGCGGTACACGTCCTGAATTCTTTGTACTAAAGCCATAATATGATCCTTTTAAAGTGCGTTAAAAAGAAGCGACAACAGCGAAACCCTAAAATCAGGTTTCGCCGTCATCTTTAGTTGAATTTACTTTGCGGCCTGCTTTGCCAGGGCGTTGCGGTATTCCACCGGGAAGACCTTCACAAACTTCGGACGAGAGTTGTTCCAGTCTTCGAGAATGCGCTTACCCTTTTCAGAGCCAGTTGCTTCAACGTGCTGCTTGATGATATCGAGAAGTTCGGATTCACTTTCGGTACCCGGGAGCACGCTTTCCAAGTCAACGGAATCCACGTTGCAGCTCAAGTCAAAGTGACCCGTTTCGTCGTAGACGTAAGCAAAGCCACCAGTCATACCTGCAGCGAAGTTCACGCCAACGCGGCCAAGCACTACTACGCGACCACCAGTCATGTATTCGCAGCCATGGTCACCCACACCTTCGGTAACGAGCAACATACCAGAGTTACGAATACCGAAGCGTTCGCCAGCAAGACCGTTGATGAACACCTTACCGCTAGTACCACCGTAGCCGATGACGTTACCAGCGATCACGTTGTCTTCAGCCTTGAAGGAAGCGTTCTTGGACAGGCGAACAATGATCTTACCACCGCTGAGGCCCTTACCCATAAAGTCGTTGACTTCGCCTTCGATATCGAGAGTGATACCCGGGGCAAGGAAGGCGCCAAAGCTCTGACCAGCCACACCCTGCAAGTGTACCTTGATGGTATCTTCCGGCAGGCCCTTTGCACCAAAGTGTTCAGCCACTTCACCAGAAAGTTCGGTACCCACGGTACGGTCCACGTTGTGGATCATGGTAGAAAGTTCCACAGCCTTGCCGTTCTTCAAAGTTTCCTGTACGAACGGGAGAAGTTCACGACGGTCGAAGTTCACCAGTTCTTCCGGCACGTAGTTCGGGTCATGCTTCTTAATCTGTTCCTTACCGTTGCCAGCATCCACAGCGCTGAAGATCTTGCTGAAGTCCAGCTTCTTAGCCTTGTAGAATTCAACTGCGGTATTCACATCCAGGAGGTCGCTACGGCCGCAGGCTTCATCCAGGCTCCTGAGGCCAAGGCTTGCCAGGATTTCGCGGATTTCGTCGGCAATGAAGAACAGGAAGTTTTCAACGTATTCCGGCTTGCCCTTGAAGTGCTTACGGAGTTCCGGATCCTGAGTGGCGAGACCCATGGGGCACTGGTTGGTATGACACTTGCGGTCCATAATACAGCCAAGGCTTGCGAGAAGGTTGGTAGCAAAGCCGAATTCTTCTGCACCGAGAAGGGCTGCGATCACCACGTCACGACCAGTCTTCAGCTGACCATCCACCTGCAGCTTCACGCGGCCGCGGAGGTCGTTAAGAACCAGGGTCTGTTCTGCTTCTGCAATACCCAATTCCCAGGGAAGACCGGCATGCTTGATGGAAGTCAGCGGAGATGCGCCGGTACCACCGTCGTGGCCAGAAATGAGGACCACGTCAGCGTGAGCCTTGGCAACACCTGCGGCAACCGTACCCACACCCACTTCAGAAACCAGCTTCACGGAAACGCGGGCCTTGGGGTTGGAGTTACGAAGGTCATAGATCAACTGAGCCAAGTCTTCGATGGAGTAAATATCGTGATGCGGCGGAGGAGAAATGAGGGAAACGTTCGGGATGGAGTGACGGATGCGAGCCACAAATTCGTTCACCTTGTGAGCCGGCAGCTGGCCACCTTCACCGGGCTTTGCACCCTGAGCCATCTTGATCTGCAAATCCTTTGCCTTGCGCAGGTAGTCGATGGTCACACCGAAACGACCGGAAGCAATCTGACGGATGGCGCTGCTACGGATATCGCCGTTAGGAGCCGGAGTATCGCGATCCGGGTCTTCACCACCTTCACCGCAGTTGCTCATGGCGCCGTTACGGTTCATGGCGATAGCGATAGCTTCGTGAGCTTCCGGGCTCAAGGAACCAAGGCTCATGGCACCAGCAACAAAGTGCTTGATAATATCCTGGCGGGATTCCACTTCGGAAATATCGATGGGAGTAGTTTCCTTGAACTTGAAGAGACCGCGGAGAGTTGCGAGGCGCTTGGACTGATCATCGATCAGCTGAGTGTAAGTCTTGAACTTGGCGTAGTCACCACCCTGAACAGCCTGACGGAATGCGCCCAGAGACTGGGGAGTCCACAAGTGCATTTCGCCATCCTTGCGGAACTTGTACTGACCACCTTCCTTCAGGATCGGGCTTGCGTCCTTGAGGGAAATACCGTTACGTTCATCCACTTCGCGAGCGATTTCATCGAGGCCGATACCTTCGATGCGGCTTGCGGTACCCGGGAGGAACTTTTCAATAATTTCGTGATTCAAGCCAACAGCTTCGAAGATTTGTGCGCTGCGGTAGCTACGGAGAGTAGAGATACCCATCTTGGACATGATCTTCAGGAGGCCCTTGTCCACAGCCTTCACGTAGTTAGCTGCTGCGGTAACAGGACCCACATCCAGTTCGCCGGTGTGGCACATGTTGGTGATGCTCTGGAATGCAAGATAGGGGTTGATGACGGTCGCACCGAAGCCCAGGAGCAAGGCAAAGTGCATGACTTCGCGGACTTCACCGGACTGGACGATCAAACCGATTTCCGGACGGACGCCAGCTTCCACCAAGGTGCGGTTCACAGCGGCAGTAGCCAAGAGAGACGGCATGGGGACATAGCCCCAGTCCACGTTCTTATCGGAAAGAACGATAATGTTGAAACCTTCCTGAACAGCGCGAACAGCGTCGCCAGCTAGGTTCTGCAAGGCAGCTTCAAGAACTTCGCCGTTACCGCCCATGGGGAACTGCATCTTGAGAGTCTTTGCACGGAAGCACTTATCGCCGATGTTTTCGAAATGCTTGATTTCGTCTTCGGTAACGATGGGACGAGGAATCTTGATGAGGTGAGCCTGTTCCGGAGTTTCTTCCAGGATGTTGCCGTGGTTACCAATGTAGGTGGTAAGAGACATGACCAGTTCTTCGCGGATCGGGTCGATAGGCGGATTGGTCACCTGGGCGAACAGCTGCTTGAAGTAGTTGAACAGCGGCTGGGGCTTGTCGGAAAGGACGGCGAGAGCGGCGTCGTTACCCATGGAACCGATGGGTTCCTGACCGTTCTTGGCCATGGGCTGGAGGATAACGCTCAGGTCTTCTGCAGAGTAGCCGAAACGCTTCTGCTGGATCAGCAAGTCTTCCGGAACATCGGACGGGTTGATTTCGCTGAACAAACCGCGAACACTCATCTTGTTTTCGGCAACCCAACGACGGTAGGGCTTGCTACGTGCCACAAATGCCTTCATTTCGGCATTCTTCAAGATACGGTGGTTTTCAATATCCAGGTAGATGATTTCACCGGGTTTGAGACGGCCCTTTTCTTCCACGTCGGCATCGTTGATGTCAAGCACGCCAGTTTCGGAAGCCATGACGAACAGACCATCCTTACACAAAGTGTAACGTGCCGGACGGAGACCGTTACGGTCCAGGATTGCACCGGCGTTCACACCATCAGAGAATGCGACAGCGGCAGGACCATCCCAGGGTTCCATAAGCATGGATTCGTATTCGAAGAAGCCACGGACGTCGCGGCCCATGTAGTGCTTTGCACCCCAAGCCTGGGGCATCATCATGAGGATGGCATGCGGGAGGCTACGGCCAGCAGCCACCAAAAGTTCAAACATGTTATCAAGGCTTGCAGAGTCGCTCTGACCAGCAGCAATCAGCGGCAAGCACTTCTGAAGATCCTCGCCAATGCGTTCGCTCTTCAGGTGCGGTTCACGAGCCTTCAGGCTGTTCAGGTTACCGCGGAGGGTGTTGATTTCACCGTTGTGAGCCAGGTAGCGGAAAGGATGAGCCAGAGGCCAGGTGGGGAAAGTATTGGTAGAATAGCGCTGATGAACGAGAGCGATGGGGCTTTCGAAATCAGAATCGTTCAAATCCTTATAGAAGGCTTCAATCTGAATTGCAAGGAGAAGACCCTTATAGACGATGGTCTTGCTGGAGCAGGAACAAATGTACAGGCTTTCACAAGCCTTTTCAATCTGACGACGGAGAACAAAGAGCTTGATTTCAAAGGGATTCTTGCCATCAGCTTCCACCGGACCGAACTTGGAACCGTCGAAAATGTACTGACGGATATGCGGAAGGGTTTCGCGAGCGGTACGACCAATAGCCTTGGGGTCAACCGGAACTTCGCGGATCTTCAGGACCGGGCAACCTTCGGCAGCGGCAAGTTCCTTGATCTTTGCGTCATAGGAATCAGCTGCAACAGAGTTGTCCACGAAAACCATGGCCACGCCGTATTTTTCCGGAAGGTCGCTATAGAGCTTGCGGAAGAACTTATGGGGCATGGAAAGCAAAAGGCCAGCACCGTCACCCGTTTCCGGGTCGCCACCGGCAGCACCACGATGCATCAAACGCTTCAGAACAGTAATGCCCTGAAGCACAATCTGGTGCGATGCAACATTATTGATATTGGCTACGAGACCTACGCCGCAGGCGTCATGTTCGTTGGCCGGGTTGTAAAGAGCTTGAGCTTTCATTGTTTTTTCCTTGTGTTTTAATTTTTCCGCGTGCCATTTGCAAAATCCGTGCCAAATTTTCCAAAAAAACGTCCAAGGACCCAACAAAAATTGAAAAACTTTACATTTTAAGTAATATCAAGCACTTACAACAATAACAGCTGCAGTTCAGTTAGATCTTCCGCAAAATTGGCCATTTTTTATTTTACGAATTATGTAAAAACTTCTAGCGTTTTTCCAAAAATTGTAATAACACAAGAACGATAAACCACTGCAGACGAAGATTCGCACGCATTTAAAATGAATATAAAGGCATTCCATCGTTACATTCAATTTTGGGCTGAAGCAACCTGTTCCTAAAGAGTGGTGTTTACAAATTTTGTAAAACAACAGCTGTAAACACTTTCGCGTTTTTCAAAAATACTGGCGAGCCTGAAAAAGCTATAATTATGGATGAAAATTTTTAACCCTCCATTCAATGGAAATCTATATGAGCACTAAAGAATACCTTGCCGGCGCCAAGATGGCCGGTTCCGTCCAGAAGCTTATGACCCCGGGTCTTGCCGTGGAATTCATCCAGCCCTGGTACACCCCGCTTTCTACCACTCCGTCTACCACCGGTATCGCAGTGGGCGGCATTGGTTCTACCTTTACTGCAACTCCCGCAGGCACCACTCCCGTCATGAACGTAATGCCCGGTGTGCAGGTTCGTACCGAAAAGGCTTCCGATCTTCGCTTCAACAACTTCTTCTTCCGTGAAGCAGTGATTAGCGACAAGGCTCAGCTCGCGATATTCAACTTCGCAGCATTCACCACCTATCTGGGCAAGTTCGCCCTGGTGGACGCAAAGGGTAACGCACTCTTCACCGAAACGGATCAGAAGAAGGCTGAATCCAAGCTGAACAAGCTTGTTTCCGATAAGGAATTCCTGAAGAACAACATGGCCGCTTTCGAACGCTGGCATATCCAGTGGAGCGATCGCACCGCAGCTCTCCTCGCAAAGAAAGGCGCAAAGACCGAAGAAGTGAACCGTGCCGTTCTCATCGACTTCTTTGACGGTGTGGTTGGCGAAAAGATCGCTCGTCAGGGCGCCTTGACCGCTGCATGGGCAGACGACAAGACTTTCCTGGGTCAGGATGGTTACGATGCTGCTAAGATGCAGTACACCGCCCTCTACCCTGTTAGCGAAACCAAGTACGAAGGCAAGGGCGTTCAGATTACAAAGACCCAGTCCAGCTACGTGACTCCGGGTGACGAACGTCTCTCCAGCCTGCCGGTAAACGCAACTGTATTCACCTTGGAAAACACCACCAAGGAAACTCGCGAAATGACCATCGTCCAGGTTCAGGACAGTCTCTGCGGCTACTACGCCCGCAAGGACCGTCAGGGCGTGCAGGACTCCAGCTTCGTTCTGGTTCCCATGGCCAAGAACCCGAAGGCTGTTGCATTCGGCATGGAAGCAGCAGACGGACGTGAAGTCCGCGGTATCGAATTCTACAACGAAGAACAGCAGCCCGCATCTGACTTTAACGGCTGCATGGGCATTTCCGTTGCATGGAACAAGAAGGACAACCTGAATGTTTCCGTGAAGCCCATGTTCTACCAGGACGACGCCGCAGCTACCGTGAAGGCAGCCCTCCAGAGCGGTCGCGTCAACAACACCTTTGTGAAGAACGTTTACAGCGGCCGCGAAACCATCGCCGGCGCCATCGCAGTGACCGTGGTTCTCAAGCCCAAGCAGAAGGTTTCCTTCCAGTTCAACACCGTGCTGGACTTCCCGGAAATCAAGCTGGTAAAGCTCACCAGCCAGAAGAAGTACACCGCTTTCTATCCGGAAGCATACGGTCGCGTAGTCGCTATTCTTGACGAAGCTCTCGCTGCAGACAAGACTTTTGACGCACGCCTCAAGGCATTCGAAGCTCTGGTTCCCAAGGCCAAGGTTGCAAAGATCTACAAGGCCGCAAACAAGCAGGTCGAATTCAAGAGCCTCGCCATCAACACCTTGAGCTTCCTGGCCGAAGCTACCGTCTGGGACAAGGACGACCGCTTCCTGGTTCGCGAATGCGCAGACTATCCCTTCTTCAACTCTCTGGACGTTTACTTCTACGGCAGCTTCAGCCTGCTGGCTCTCATGCCCCGCCTGGACGGCGTTGTGATGAAGCGCTTTGGCGATGCAATCCTCGCCGTTAACGAAAACCGTCGTCGTCACCACGAATACGTGAACCTGCCCTTTGCAGATCTTCCGGATCCTAAGCTGGAAGGCCCCCGCGCTGTTCGCGGCGCCGTGATTCATGACCTGGGTAGCCCCTTCGATGCAGAACCGGATGCCTACGACTGGCACAACGTGAAGGAATGGAAGGATCTCGCTCCCAAGTACGTTCTGATGGTGCTCCGTCACTTCCACAAAACCAAGGACATGCAGTGCCTGGCTGATTGCAAGGAAGCTGTCTACGCAGCCATGGAATATCTTGAAAAGATGGTGAATGAAGGCGAAAACTTCCCGCTGACTCACGGTACCGACGACACCTTCGACAACCTGAGCTCTCACGGTATTTCCGTTTACTGCGGTTCTCTCTGGATTGCAGGTCTCCGCGCAGCAGCTAAGATTGCAGAACTCCTGGGCGACAAGGAACAGGCTGCCAAGTGGAACGAAAAATCCACCCTCGCAAACAAGGAATTCGACGAAGCCCTCTGGGACGAAAATGAAGGTTACTACCACTTCTTCGTTACCCCCATGGAACTGAAGGATGTAAACGTTGAAAAGTACGCAAAGCTCCGCGAAGCCGTGAAGGAATCTGTTGAACTTCCGGAATGCCCGAAGGCTGGCGTTGCAGCAATCAACGCTTGGCTCAACTCTGGCGAAATTCCCTCTGACGTTGAACTTTCCAAGTCTGAACTCCGCGGCCTCAAGAAGGCATGGCTCACCGCCCAGTGCAAGGAAGCCTTCACCGCTTCCTGGGAAAAGAAGATTGCTAACGACTGCGACGACGTGTTCGTTGACACACTCCTCGCCGACACTTACCTCCGCATGCTGGACCTGAAGCCCATCTGCGATGCTTCCAAGGCCAAGAAGAACCTGCTGAAGGTCTTCAACACCAACTACAAGGCCAACAGCCCGCTGATCGGCGCCGCAAACCTGGTTCACAAGGATGGCAGCCCGCTGGATGAATTCAACTTCCAGGCTCACGACGTTTGGATTGGCATTCAGTACAGCGTCATGACCGCTTGCATGATGCACGGACTCGTGAAGGAAGCTGCTGATCTGGGCGACTCCATGACCCGTAACCTCTACGATGAAGCTAAGGTTCCGTTTGCTGCACCGGAAGGCTTTAACGGTTCTTGCCGCCTGCACGCTGCCGCTCTCGTGGCAAACTTCGGTTTGTCTCAGGCCGCTGCAGACAAGATGCACAAGGCACTCCTCGCCAAGGGCGCACTCCTTGCTGATTCCCGCATTAGCCCGAAGCTGCCCCGCAACGTGGCCGCCTTCACCAAGGCATACGGCGCTATCGCTAAGGATGCAAAGGTTGACGCCGAAAAGTTGTTCACCCTCATGCACAGCACCGCTCTGAAGTACACCGCTGGTAAGTACTTCCGTCCTGGCATGGTGTTCGCTCTGCTCTATAAATAATCTTCGTTCCTCAAGGTAAGCTCGGACGTTCACAGGTCCTCGCCCCTTTGGGGCTGCGGATTGTTCACTTACCGACTTACCTTGCTCCACTACGAACTTATTTATATCGTTCGCTATTGTGAATGAACATCAAGAAGCGTCTGGTTACAGGCGCTTCTTTTGTTTGGCTTAACGACACACCTCCTTCCCCTGCACAATTACTTATACATGCCGTTTTTGCGGTTGTTCGCTCTGCTCTATAAATAATCTTCGTTCCTCAAGGTAAGCTCGGACGTTCACAGGTCCTCGCCCCTTTGGGGCTGCGGATTGTTCTCTTACCGACTTACCTTGCTCCACTACGAACTTATTTATATCGTTCGCTATTGTGAAAGAACATCAAGAAGCGTCTGGTTACAGGCGCTTCTTTTGTTTGGCTTAACGACACACCTCCCTCCCCTACGCAATTACTTATACATGCCGTTTTTGCGGTTGTTCGCTCTGCTCTATAAATAATCTTCGCTTCGCAAGATAAGCTCGGACGTCCACAGGTCCTCGACCACTTTGTGGTCTGCGGATTGTTCACTTACCGACTTATCTTGTTTCGCTACGAACTTATTTATATCGTTCGCTTTTGTGAATGAACTTAAGGAAACGTCTGGCTACAGGCGTTTCTTTTTTTTGTATAGCAAACTTTGGCTTAGCAACTTAATTGTAGTTGAGCTATTTTTTCGGTAAAACATCTGGAGAGATCCAGATGTTTTTCTTGTAAAAAGCAAAGAGGCGTCTGGGTTTCCAGGCGTCTCTTTTTAATGTTGCTTTGGGAGGTTATTTCTTAGTTGCGCATCGGGTGGCGATGTCCATGATATCTTTCTCCAGCTGATCGGGATTTTCGAAGACTTCCTTCATGAACTTCTTGACAGTGTACTTCTGCTTAATGTTCTGAACAACGCAGGAGCATGCACCGGAACCTACGCCACCGCCAAGGCATTCCTTGCTAATGGCATTTTCCATTTCCTTGGGGAACTGGGGCGGCAAGCATGTTTCAAGGAGTTCGAATCCTAGCTTGTTCATCATTTCTTCGTTTTCGCTTTCGTTTAGAAACTTCAGGAGAAGCTGCTGATTCTTGGCAAGACCATCATAGGCACAGCTACAAGTTTTTGCAGCGCCATCGGCACCCAGCCAGGCAACAGCTTCCGCAGTGCAGGACTGTACGAAATTTTCACGGAACATATCGTTCATCAGGAGCATCTGTACCAAAAACAAGTCATCTTCAGAAAGTTGAATTTCCTGATTTGTGGACAGATTACTTTGTGCGGATTGAGCGTTCTGTGCGAACGACATTCCCATTACTAGCAGGGGTATTACAGCGAGTCTTTTAAAAATCATGGCGTATAATATACAAAGTTCACGCCTTCGAACACGATTTTATCCACCTGAAGGAAGGAACCTTCCTGAATGAAAATGCTAAAGAGGGCAATTTCCTCTGCAACATCACTCCACGACTGCTGATTGACAGAAGGTCTTACGATTTCATCGCCAGTTTTTAGCACGACCTCGGTCCATTCTTCGGAGGGTTCCACATTCCAGAGCGCCTTATTAAAAGTATTCTCGGCAATCATCTGGCGGTGTTCCAGAGCCAGGGAGAAATTACAGTCGCTTCGATAAGTAATTCGCACGGCTGTCAAGCCGCTCATGTCAAAGAAGGTCGAATCAGTTCCCAGATGGGATCCCAGAATCACCATGCCGGAATCGCCTACGTCAAAGGTCGCAGAAAGGAATCGGCCCTGTTCCGCAGAGGAATCCAGAACCGCAGAAAACGGTTCTTTTTCACCAGGTCGCACCCACTTGCTATCCCCAATGGAAGTAAAATACCAGCCATGGTTCGGATAATATTTGGCCAGGTTATTTAGGCTATCACCATCCTCGAAATCCTCGAAGGTAAATATGCCTGCGCTATCCAGAACTATGGAATCAGGTTCCGTCTTAGGAGCAACAAGCAGGGTGTCCACAGCCTCCCCCGCTTCTAAGGACATTTCCGCTATAGAGCTATCCCCAAGCATCAGGCTAAAGTCACCTGCAGGAACATGGGCAAAAACAAAGGCACCATCCTGGTAAGATGCGGAATAGGGAGTGCCGGAAAGCATCATCTGTAGTTCCATGGCCAAGGCACTATCGGCACGGACAACCACAGACGCAGACGGAGACAGAGTCACGACGCTATCGTCCACATCAAAATCATTCCAGACCATTAGAGATGAGTCGCTACCGGCAATACCTTCTAGGTAGCAATCCTCCGAAGGAGTCTGCAAGTAAGCCATACCAGATTCATCGGTAACGGCGGAGTCCAGCTTGGCAAGGCCAACCCTGGAATAAAGGTTCACACGGGCGTGAGGCAAAGGCTGCTGGCCATCATCAGCCACACGGAGGGCAATGCCATTCGTAGTCTCGCTGGTAGCGCCTGCAGTACTGGATTCAGAGCCCGAGCAGGCCCATACCAACAAGGACGATGTCAAAGCAGCTAGCAGACGTTTCATGGTTCATCCTTCTTCATCATGGGGAACATCTGGAAATTTAGTTGAAAAACACTATCGCATTGTTCAGCCGGCATGGAATTGACCACATTTACGATGGACTTGCGAGCTTCCGCCAGAATGGTTCGAATCTGTTCGATTTTGGAAGAATCCAGGGCCATTGTCAAGGTACTGATATCCCGACTTTCCTTGGGAATATTTTCGATGGACTGTCGGGCAAGTTCCGTCACGCTTTTCTGATATTCACTGATGGATGCGCTAAGCCAGTGATCCTGAGTACGTACATGAGTTTCAGAAGGAACGATGCGACCATCAGAGCGAATTTCTGCAAGACCTAGCTGGAGAAGAGCGTCCACAGCAGTTGTCACCTGATTGGCGGTAAGCCTGGGAATGCAGGAATTCCCTAATGGGGCTGCATCCTGTTCACCATAATATTCATAAACATCCAGGGCGGAACGGATTACCGGGTAAAACCACTGCTGGAAATAGCGATAGCGGGCTTCGTCTAGCATACGGCAGCGAGAAGGTCGCATTTTCTGCAACGCCTCGAAATGCTTTCGGATATTTTCCGGTGTTTTCGCCTTGCTGTAGGCAACCATCTCCCTAAAGTACTCGGACTTGCCTTCCTTGAAATTAAAAAAGGCAATGATGGACTCCACGGAACTTTCGGACAGATGTCTTTTAGACTGTAAAATTTTCAGCAAAAGGCTAGCGTCAATGTCCACAGCAGAAGCAAACACGCGATAGCTGAAAGACGGATCCAGAGACTTTTCCAATTCGTAGAAATCCCGCAAAAAGACGCGGTAATCCAAGTAATCATATACATTTATTTTATTTCTAGCAAACATAAAAGTCTCTATAAAAATAGCATTTCTACATATACATCTATATTTATGACAGGAACGAATGTAAAAATTTTAACAATAATGTAGACATTTTTGTCCACACCTTTTTAATAAAGAGACTCCCCTTTGGTCCCACAGAGTTTAGTTTAAGGGGAAAGGAGTTCTTATGATTACAATGAAAATCGTTCTTTCTTTTGGATTGGCAGCAGCAGTTACAGCAAGTGCCGTTCAATACGAAGCGGAATCTGCCACCCTGGGCGGTACCGCAAAGGCAGTCTCCAGCGCAGGTGCATCGGGTACAGGCTACGCTGACCTGCAGGAAGGTTCCATCACTTTCGCCAATGTCCAGGCAGAAAAAGCCGGAAAATACAGCGTCAAGATCCACTACAAGGCCGGTGATTACAAGGCTAACTATATTGTGGTAAACGGAGCCACTTCCGGATCCGTGGATTTTAACGCAGCCGCCAATTGGACAGACGTAGAAGCCGTCGTCACCTTGAAGGCAGGAACCAATTCAATTGCCATTGAAAAGTATTGGGGATGGATTAGCGTGGATTACATAGATGTATCTCCCTACCAGAGCGCCGCTTTTGACATTAGTGCAGATCCTATAACGCCTAATGCAACAGCAAGCGCCAAGAAGTTGTACAGTTTCCTTCGCGAGAACTTCGGCAAGAAAACGATTAGCGGCATCATGACTGGCGACATGTCCGGTTACACCAAAGGCGCTGATTTCCGAACTCACGAAGACCCCAAGGACATTTTCACCCGTAGCGGCAAGTATCCTGCATTGGTGGGAGTAGACTTCCTGTTTGCAACAGGCCCCAAGGCTTCCGAATCCTGGTATACGGAATACACTGAAAAGGGCATTTCACTCGCAAAGGACTTGTGGGAACGCGGTGGTATTCCGGCCTTCACTTGGCACTGGAAGGACCCTCTGGACCAGAAGGATGCTTTCTACATCCAGAGCGCAGCAGGCTCTAACGAATATACCGATTTCGACTTTTCCACAGGCTTTAAGCCCGGTACAACCGAATGGAATACCGAAAGTGCAGCCTATAAGGGAATCATCGACGATATCGATCATATTGCCGATTACTTCCTGGAATTGCAGGAAGCTGGCGTCGCAGGCATTTTCCGCCCCCTTCACGAAGCTGGCGGTAAGTGGTTCTGGTGGAGCATCAACAGCGGAGATCAGTTCGCCGCTCTCTACCGCCTGGTATTTGACCGCATGGTAAAGGTCAAGGGCGTTCGCAACATGATCTGGGTATACAATCCCGAAAACAGCACCGTCACCAGCTGGGATCCGGGTAGCGAATACTACGACATTCTTTCTATTGACATCTACAACAAAGCCAACGACAACTCCAGCAACGCAGGCGCCTTTGAAAAGTTCAAGACCGCAAGCGGCGCCAAGAAGATTATTGCCCTCTCCGAAAACGGCCCCATCCCCGACGTGAACAACATGCACGCCGACGAAGCCGTATGGAGTTGGTGGATGCCCTGGTACGGTTCCTGGAGCGGGACCTGGCCTGGGGAAACATCCAATGCCCTCTGGAAGAGCAACATGGCTGATGAAAGAATCATCACCTTGGAAGATATGCCCGGCTGGGGAACTTACACCCCCAGCACCGGAGATTCTCCCCTGCGCTTGACCAAGGACCTTGAATTTAACGGATCTTCTCAAATTACGGGCGTTTACAACCTGAAAGGCCATTACATGGGAACCGAAAGTTCCATGAGCAAGTTGCCCCAGGGACGTTACATCGTCCGTAGTCAAAAGGATGGCAAAACCAATAGTTCTCTCTACATAAAGAAGTAATTCTACTCCCATCCCATAGTCGCCGGCCCAATGGTCGGCGATTTTTATTTTGACGTAATAAAATAAGGTAGCAAAACCAGCAGTTTTTACTAAATTTGGAGTACTATGAGCTTAAAATTCGAAACCCCGATTACTGAAGTCCCGCTGTTCCACCAGGGTAAGGTACGCGATATGTACGACCTGGGCGACAGCTTCCTGATGGTTGCTAGCGACCGTCTTTCCGCCTTTGACGTGGTTCTCCCCACCCCCATTCCGGGTAAGGGCAAGATCCTGAACCAGTTGTCCCTCTTCTGGTTCAAGCAGCTTGGCATGAAGAACCACCTGATCACTGCAGACGTGAATGAATATCCGGAAGTGCTGAAGAAGCACGCCGACTACCTCCGCGGCCGTTCCATGATCGTGAAGAAGGCTCGCCGTCATTCCGTGGAATGCATCGTCCGCGGTTACATCGTGGGTTCCGGCTGGAAGGACTACCAGAAGACTGGCCGTATTTGCGGTCACGTTCTCCCGTCCAACCTGCAGCTCTGCCAGAAGCTTGAACAGCCGCTCTACACTCCCAGCACCAAGCCGGATGTAGGCCACGACGAAAACATCAGCTTCGAACAGACCTTCGACATCGTCGGCGAAAAAGTTGCAACCACCTTGAAGAACATGTCTCTGGACATCTACACCAAGGCTCGCGACTATGCAGCATCCAAGGGTATCATCCTGGCTGACACCAAGTTCGAATTCGGTGAAATCGATGGCGAAACCGTCCTGATCGACGAAGTTCTGACTCCGGACTCCAGCCGTTACTGGCCGGCAGACAAGTACCAGGTCGGCAAGAACCAGGAAAGCTTCGACAAGCAGTACATCCGTGACTGGCTCGAAACTCTTGACTGGGGCAAGTGCTATCCGGGTCCCGAAATTCCGGCAGACGTGGTGAAGAACACTCTCGACAAGTACATCGAAATCTTCGTACGTCTCACTGGCAAGCAGCCTGAGTTGTAAACCGTTCGCGTAGTACGTTAAGTACTCGCTATCAAAAAGACCTGTCTTCTAGACAGGTCTTTTTGTTTAAACAGCCGATGCTGAGAATTCTCAGCATGACCGCAATTAAAGAATATCACGATTAAGCAGTTCGCCGTGATCCAAGGTCAGGCGGCGAAAGGGACTGTTCATATAGAAATCAGGATTATGGGTAGCCATCAGAACGGTAGTACCGCGAGCGTTGATTTCCTTGAAAATCTTGAATACTTCCTCGGCGTTTTTCGGGTCCAAGTTACCAGTAGGTTCGTCCGCCAGGAGAAGGTAGGGATTATGCACCATGGCGCGGGCAATGGCCACACGTTGCTGTTCACCGCCAGACAGAGTGTAAGGCATAGCAAAGCGTTTCTGGCTAATTCCAACAAGTGCAAGAGCATCGAACACAGCGGCGTTAATGGTCTTAGTAGGAGCACCTACAATGCGAAGGGCCAAGGCCACATTTTCAAACACATTGCGATCCGGCAACAGCTTGAAATCCTGGAAGATAATGCCCATCTTGCGACGTAGGGACTGAATATACTTGTCAGCAGTATTCTTGCTATCGTAAAGGCAATCTTCGGTGAACTTCACCATGACCTGACCGCCACGCTCCACGTCAGGACGTTCGTCCATATAAATTAACTTCAGGAGCGTAGACTTACCTGCACCAGAGTGACCCGTCAGGAAAACGAACTCCCCTTTACGGATACGGAAGGAAACGTTGGAAAGAGCCTTCCAATTTTCCTCGTAAGATTTGGTGACATGGTTAAAGTGAATCATGACGCAGCAGAGCCCCTATGACTATTCCGTCAGGCGGATATCCACAAGGACTTCCTTACGCCACTTCTTGACCAGTTCCTGAAGTTTTTCATTCTCCAGATGATTGGACGTCAACGTTTCAATCTTTCCGTAGTCTTCTTCCAGAGTGAGTTCGCGAATCTGGCGCATGTCGTCCAGACGGAACAAATGGTAGGCACCATCAATCAGGACAGGTTCGGAAACCTCCCCCACCTGCAGTGCGGAAACAGGGTCTACATAAGCGGGAACCATCTCATTCTTCTGGAACCACCCCAGCTTACCGCCAGCGTAGTTGCTGGACTTGTCTTCGCTGAACTTCTTTGCGGCAGCGGCAAATTCTTCAGCAGTCTTCAGGCTCTTCTGGAGAGAGTCTGCAAGGGCAATTACATTTGCAGTATCCTGAGCGGTGGGAATCGTACGGAGCAAAATCTGAGCGGAGCGGACACCGTCTTCCTTACGGCCAAGCACGCGAGCAATGTGCCAGCCCAAAGCAGTCTTCACCGGAGTAGCGGCATACTGGCCATTCTTCAACTGGTCCAGGGCACGTTCAAATGCAGGGTCCAGCTGACCACGCTTATAATAGCCCAAGTCACCGCCCTTACCGGCAGTACTATCCTGAGAGTGAGCCTTTGCAAGAAGTTCAAAACTCATACCCAAGTTCAAGGTATCAATCAAGGCTTCAGCATCCTGCTTCACGGAATCCACAATAGCCTGATTAGGAAGAATGGGCAGCTGAATGTGACTCAGATAGACACAGTTATACTGACGAGGAATGGAGTCCTTGTAGTCCTTATAGTAGGCTTCCACTTCCTTACGGGTCGGGGAAATGGAACCCACATGACGCTGACGGACTCGAGTCATTTCCACATTGTTACGAATCTGCTTGGAAAGCATATCACGATACTGAGCCATACTCATGCCCAGCTGAGCGCGGATAGCCTTTTCAAGAGTAGTCAGACTAATGTTCTGGCTTGCGGCAAGCTGCTGCAAGTGGGAGTTCACACGCTGATCCACTTCAGCTTCGCTCACAACAATGGAGTCGCGATCAATTCGAGACAGAAGAACCTTTTCTTCGATCAGGCGATCCAGCACGTACTGTTTCTGATCCGCTTCGGACATGGCGGAGCCTTCCGGAGTTTCCTGGAAACGATAAAGACTATTCAGGAATTCAGAACGCATAATGGGCTTGCCATCCACGACGGCAGCCACGCCTTCCATAAGCACTGGTTCGGCCAGCGCAAAAGAGGCGACAGCGCAAAGAGCGAGAGTTACACGACTAAATACGTTCATCATTATTCCTTTTCACTAAAAACTTTCAGCTTGGAAAAAATCGGGCGGGCGTTCTTCCACTGATCCTTTAGACGTTCCATCACCATGTTCTGGTGTTCAACCCAGGCACGTTCCGTAATGTCTTCCACCACTTCCGCATAGGGCAGAACGTCAGCAGAATCCAGGCGAGAAGTTACCACGGCAATTTTCAAGGCACCGCCACAAACCTTCATGGCAGAAATCTTACCCAAGGTGACCTCCGTGAGAGAGGGGATCATGCAGGTGTCCGGAGACACGGAAACGGAATCAAATCGTTCCACCCGCTTCATGAGCCAGTTTTCTGCAGGAGGCGCAACAAAACTCTTGGACTTGTTCATCTTGTAATATTCGTTGGCCTTGCCCCATTCCTTGAAGTAAATGATGGCACCGGAAATCACGTTCTTACCACGGAGGTACAGCTCCGGATGTTCATTATAATAGGCAAGCTTTTCCGCATCTGTCACGATCATGGTATCCAGGTAGCTCTGGAGGAAATAATCCACGACCAACTTGCGGGTAGCGATTTCAATCTGGGACTTCAAAAGGGAATCGTTCAGGATACCACTCTTGGTGGCTTCCTGGAAAATGGTTTCCTCGTTGATCCAGCGTTCCATAAAGGAAAGCTTCGCATGATCATCCATCGTATCCCAATCCGGGTGAAGTCTACGGATGTCGGATTCCTTAAGTTTGGTATCACCGACGGAAATCACCACAGGATCTTCCTTGCCGAACGGCAAATCACATGCGGTAAGGACCGCAAGCATCAACGCAAAAAAGAAAAAGGGCAAAAATTTCATCGAGACAAATTTAGAAAATTCAGTAATTCGAAATTACTTCAATTTCCCAAAAAGTCCCTTCAACTTGGTCAAGGACTGGGTATCCACTTCTTCCTGGTCATCATCGGCCTTACGTTTGAAGCGAAGCACTTCAAAATCCTCCAGCATGGATCGGCCCTGGAGGTACATTTCCGGGAATTCCTTGTCATCGGAACTCATACGTTCCACATCGGACAAAAGGTCTCTTGCCTTTTTCAGCTCGTGATCCTTCAGGAATCTGGACTTCAGGAAAGGACGGAAGGAATCGCGAAGGGAACGGGCATCCAGAAGGTCCTTAATAGAGTCTTCGGAGGTATTATCCATGGTTTCTCCAAGGACAACCAGTTCGGAAACCTGGCGGACTCTTTCGAACAAAGTATGTTCTTCCTGATAGAGTGCAACCAACCTGGAAACGAAGGGGGTACAGACATCATTCACATGATCCTTCCCCTGACGCATGGCGACGCTAAATTCACGAAGGGCATCCCAGCATTTGACGAACGCTTCTGCGCCGATCAAGCCGGCTTCATAGGTTGCACGGACCAGAGCCAATCGGGTTTCTTCATCTTCCGTGCGGGTAGTTGCCGCAAGGTTGCGGAAATCCTTCATCTTCTTTCCGCGGGAGAATTCCAGGCCCGAGAATCGCATGCAGCGATTTACATCCAGGCCATCTGCAATGAGGGATTTTGCCACCCAGATTTTCATCACGGTATGAAAGTCATCGGCGTATACACCGCCTGTTTCCAGCATATTCAGGCGGTCAGCGACGCCGGATGCAACCGTCTCGGCATTTCGATTATTTGCATCATCCTTACCGCCGGATTCCAGGCGCTTACGGAAGTTCTGCCAGAACTTGGATTCCTCGGATGTCATCAGGGCGGAATCGCCTAGACGCCAGCCAAAGCGGGAATTTTCCAGAGGGAAATCAATTCCGTAGGTTACCACCACCGGACGCACCGCCAGGAAAAAGCGGAAACTACCCCACTCGGGAGAAAGCTCCACCGGGAATTTTTCAGCAACACCATTCTTAAAGACATTCAAATGCAGTCGCAAATGATTTTCCCTTTCCGGCGTTACCGTAGGGATGTCGCATTCCAAATTCTTCATCTCCCCGAATACTTCGTAAAGAAGTAGCATGGGCGCCTTATGGGGAGATTCCTTCAGTTTATCGCAGAAGGCATCGTCAATGGCTGTACGTTTAGCATCCATCTGCTTCTTGGATGCCTTAGGCATTTCGCGAATAATGGATTCCATCATCCATTCTCGCCACTGATGGATGGACAAAGCCAAAAGCGCAGGTGTGGTTTCCGCCAACAGGTCGTACGGGAATTTCAAAGTAATACCGTCACAACTCTTGGTAGCATCAAAAACCATTTCGCCTGTAACCATGCGGGCAACAGATGAAGAGGGACGCCCATTCCAGTCGAAACCCATAATACGGAAGCTTTCTACGGAGCCTCCGTTTTCAGCAGTTGGCTTTTCATTCTGGGCGTTGCCATGACCTCGCCCGTCACGGCCCTTAAGGCCGCCAAAATCCATGCGGTTACGGAAACCGCTATCCGTATAGCTGACGCCGGATTCGCTCTGGTCCAGCCAGAACTTTTCATCGAACTTCAGCCATTGATCGCCCTTCTCCGCAAGATAGGCTTTCAAAGTGCGGATGGAATTCACCTTCGGGGCGATTCGGACGTAATAATCTACTAAGGCATCTTCGTGAGGCGCCAGGCCAAACTGACGTTTGCGGGCTTCCAGGGCGTGAAGATTTTCCACCACCCGTTCGTTATGAACCATGAAGGGGAACGGCCTTGCAATATCGCTCATGACCACCGCCTCACGCCAGAAAATCTGGGCGCAGTCCTCGGGATTGACGCGGGCGTAATCTACGCGATGGCCTCGACTAATCACAAGACCTCGGAAGGAAACTTCCTCCACCGCTTCCACAAAGCCACGTTCCTTATTCCAGACAGGGGCAAACCAGCGGCGAGTGCAGAAAGGTTCTGCCACCTGCATAATCCATTCCGGCTTAATTTCGGCGGCCTTGGTCAGGAAGGTTCGGCTAGTCTCTCGGACTTCCGCACTAAAGAGCCATTCCACACTCTTGGCGTAAAGATCGCTTCCCGGGAACACATGGGTTTCCCTACCACTTACAAGACGATAACATCCGTTTTCAATATCGCGGCGAGCAATGCCCCCCAAGAAACCGGAGAGCAGCGCAATGTGCAAGTTATCGGCATGGAAACCTTCAAGAGGGCAAGTCCTGTTTTCAAATTTTGCATCCAGAATACGGCCGAACTGTTCGTAAAGATCGATCCATTCACGGCAACGCAGGAAATGGAAAGAATTCTTATCGCAGAACTTACGGAGCTTATTCCAGGACTTTCCATCCCATTCTTCGCAGAAGGCGTTCCACATACTGACATAAGTCAGGAAGTCGCTCTTGTGACCTGCAAACTTCTTATGGAGACCGCGAACGCGTCCACGTTCAGGCTCTTCATTGGGAACCACACGGGGGTCCTGGATCGAAAGGGCGGAACAGACAATGAGGGCGGGCTGCAAAACACCGGCGTCACGGGCTCGCAATAGAACTGCAGACAACGCCACGTCCATCGGAAGCTTCGTCATATCGCGACCAAGCTTGGTCACGCTGCCGCTAGCATTATCCGCCGTCAGAGCCCCCAGTTCAAACAGAGTCTTGTAGGCGCCACGGAATGCAGAATGCGGCGGACTCTGCAGGAAGGGGAAACTTTCCATTTCCAGACCAAGACTGCGAAGCTGCAGCACCACGTTGGCCAAATTGCTACGGCGGATTTCCGGTTCCGTAAAATCATCCCGCTTTTCAAAATTCTCGGGGGAATACAGTCGGATACAGACGCCTGGCTTCACGCGGCCCGCACGACCGGTGCGCTGGCGGGCGCTGGCCTTGGAAATTTCCTCTACAGGAAGTCCCTGGATTCGAGCCTGAGCGTTATATCGGGAAATACGGGCCATACCCGTATCCACCACATAGGCTATGCCCGGAATGGTTAGAGAGGTTTCTGCAATGTTGGTGGCAAGGACCACACGAGTCTTGTTGGTACTCTTGAAAATACGACGCTGCTCTTCGGGGCTCATGCGGCCATACAGCGGGAGAACGTCAAAGCTGGCGGCATCCAGATCCGGCTTCAATTCGTTGGCCAAGTCCTGAATAACACGTTCCGTCGGGAGGAAGCACAGCAGGTGATCCCGATGGCGGCTTTCCAAATCCAGAATGGCGTCCCTAGCCTCTTCTATCAAGCCGGAGTCGCCCTTGCCGGACGCATCGCGAGGACCATCATCTTCGCCATCATTTTCCCAGGGACCGCCGCGGAATCCCTTCGGTGCCAGCGCGCCCGCTCCACGAGAACCACCGCGGAAATAATATTCCACATCCACAGGGAACGTGCGGCCTTCCGCTTCCAGCACACAACTGTTGTCGTAGAACTTTTCAAAGAGGGCGGCATCCAGAGTTGCAGATGCCACAATCAACTTGAAATCCGGACGTTGCTTCAGCACCGACTTGAAAATCCCCAGAAGGATATCGATGTTCAAGGAACGTTCGTGAGCTTCATCGATGACGATGGCGGAGTACTGCTTGAAAAGACGATCTCGACGGAACTCCTGCAGAAGAATACCATCGGTCATGACCTTGATGGGAGCATCATTTGTACCCTGCTCCCAGAAACGGATCTTGGTACTGACCAGTTCATCCGCCTTCAGTTCTTCACGCAAGCGGTCCGCGATGGACATGGCCGCAAGCCTGCGGGGCTCCGTCACGCCAATCTTGAAAAGCGGCTTACTGGATTCTGCGTCATTTTGAAGCGCTTTTCCTCCGTCATTCTGAGGCGCTTTCCCTCCGTCATTCTGAGGCTGCGCAGCAGCCGAAGAATCCAGGGACGGACTTTTCTTGACGCATTTCTCTACGAAATATTCCAGCAGGAACTTCGGTAACTGCGTAGACTTACCGGAACCTGTATCCGCCTTGACAATGACCACCTGGTGAGTATCCAGCAAATGCAGGAAATCCTCCCGCTTCTGCACCACAGGAAGTTCAGGATACTCGATTTTCAGGACGTCAAGATTCATGTGCTTTTAGAAATTAGAGATTAGAGAGGTTAGAGACTAGAGATTAGAAACTAGAATCCAGAGATTTTAGGGTATAGGGTTCAGGGGATAGTGATTAGGGATATTAAGAATACTCCATCGGGCTATTTAAAGACGAAACTTCCTCAAAATCACAAGCACTTGCATCCTGCGGCCCTAGCCCCTAGAACCTAGCCCCTAGCCCCTAAAATGCCCTAGCCCCTAAAATGCCCTAGTCCCTTTTAATCCTTAATATGTCCGCATTTGTCGCAGGTGAACTTGTAGCTGTTATCAGGATCCACCACCATGACGCCATCGCAATCAGGTTCTTCGCAAGGCAATTCACCAGGCATCACTTCGCGATAAGTTTTCTTTTCTTCGTCGTTCATAATCAAACCTTCAAATTTACGTTCCAAAGATAAAAAACTAAATTTGGGCAGTCAAACGCGGGCTTCCCGCAAATACAGACGGAGTGAAAAATGTCCGAAACTAAATACACCAAATGGGTCGCCTGCTGGGGAAACGCAACTTCCATCACGGACCGCACTGCAGCAGTTTACGCAAAGGACATTACCCTACGCTACCCCATCCGCATCTGCTTTTCCGGAAGCAAGCTCCGTTTCCGTTTTTCAAACCTGACCGGTACAGAACCTGTAGAGGTGACAAGCGCCTTTGTATGCCGCAATTCCCAAGCGCCTGTAATGATTACGTTCAACAAAAATACAAGCGTATCCATCCAGCCGGGAAAGGAAATCCAAAGTGACGAAATTCCTTTTGATGTCACCGCAGGCGAAACCGTAAATGTGAGCCTATATTTCGCAGGTTACACACAAATGAACGCCGGCACCCTCATTACAGGTCCGCTTTCTTCCGGTAAATACACCTACGGCAATTACGCAACTGCAGAAGAGTTCCCCGCAGAACTGACCCGCAATACCAACTGGTTCTATTTCCTCAACACCGTGGACGTTCTGACGGAGGAATCCAATCACGCACTGGTCTGTTTCGGCGACTCCATTACCGCACAAAGCTGGCCCGACTACCTGGCCCTTGAGGCTTGGAACGCAGGGAAGCGCAACGTGTCCATCATCCGTCGGGCCGTCAGTGGCACCCGCATCCTCCGTGAATACAACTGCATTACCTACGCCGCCTACGGATTGAAAGGCGCCACCCGCTTCCCCATCGAGTTGAATGTGGCAGGTGCATCCGCAGTCATTATCCAGCACGGCATTAACGACATCATCCATCCCGTTGGCGTGGAGGTGAACAAGTTCCGCCCCTGGAGTGACATGCCCACTACCGAGGATTTAATCCAAGGCGTTCAGGACATTTACATCAAGCACGCCCGCCAGCTGGGCCTTAAAGTTTATAGCGGCACGTTGCTTCCCATTTTCGGGTGGCGCACCTATAACGAAAACCGCGACGTCATCCGTAACGCCTTTAACGAATGGTTGAGAACGTCCAGCGAATTCGACGGTTGCGTAGACTTCGACGAAGCCGTCCGCGATGGTGCTGACCACAAGAAATTTGCAGAAGGTTTTGATTCCGGAGACCACCTCCATCCCAGCGAAAAAGCCTATCAGGCCATGGCTGCAGCAGCTTTAAAAATTCTTCAATAAGCCATTAATAATTTTAAATACAAACATTAGGACAGGCCCAGACGTTCCTTAGCTATTTTCTTACCGGTCTGGAAATCGCTCTTGCCGGAACCCAGCTTGGGAAGGTCATCCACTTTAATCACATAAGCTGGAACCATCAGTGGCGGGAGGCCAACCTGACGGATACGATCCCTGGCTTCATCTTCCGTAATGTCGCCGGCGAACAAGAGGGCAATCTTTTCGCCCTTGGCGCCATCGGGAACAGGTACGGTAAAGTGGTCCACACCGTCAAAGTAATTAGTTTCAGAAATCTTGAAGTCTACAGACCCCAGGGAAACCATTTCCCCGCCAATCTTTGCAAATCGGCTATAGCGATCCACAATGGTCAAATAGCCATCTTCATCCACATGCCCCTTGTCGCCGGTCTTGTACCAACGTTTTCCATTAATCACAGCAATAGCCTGGCTAGTTCTTTCTGGATCTTTCAGGTAACCCTTCATAATTTGGGCACCACCAGCTAGAATCAATCCATCTTCACCGACTGGCAATTCCTCCATCGTATCAGTATCCACAATACGGAACTGAGTTCCCGGCAGCGGAGCTCCTACAGTACCAGGCTTATTGCCCTGTAGCACCGTCTTCCAGTCATCCATCAAAACGTCCTTGGTATTTACTGCAGACACAGGAGTGGTTTCCGTACAGCCAAAGCCTTCAAAGATTTCCAGTTTGAATTTGGTTCTATACAGCTGGCGGACATCCTCTCGAATTTTTTCTGCACCGGCAAAGATGTTACGTACATGGGAGAACATCAAGGGATGTACATACTTGCTGACGCCCCACATACGCAGGAATGTACCAGTAGCGAGCAAGATGGAAACCTTGTACTGGGCGCAGACGCGGCCAATAAGACGTGCGTCAATAGGATCCGGAACAGGTACCACAGGCACACCTTCCACCATGCAGAGCATCGTCGTCACGCAGAAGCCAAAGGCATGAAACATGGGAAGGCTTCCCAGGAACACATCAGAAGCAACCAAGTTCAAGGCGCTTTCGCACTGTTTAATATTGCCCATCAAGTTGAAGTGGGTTAGCTCCACTCCCTTGGGGCGCCCTTCGGAACCAGAGCTAAAGATAATGGTAGCCACGTCATCCAAAGAAACCTTCTTAATGAAGCGCTTTTCCAGGTACCAGGCAGGTAAAGCCACCGTGCGGAGTAAATTCAGGACCAGGGTAGATTTCTTCAGCATTCCCTTCAGGTCTTCCATATAGTAGACCTTGTAATTCTTCAGAAGAGAATCCATGTCCAGACCTTTCTGCTTCAGTTTGTCAATAAAAGCCTTTGCCGTAATGATGGTTTTTACTTCTGCGGTTTCGCAACAGTAATTCATCACGTCTGGAGTATTGGTATAGTTCAAGTTTAGAACGGTCTTTGCCCTGATCTGGCAAGCCATATTCATCATGAGTCCAGGAGCTGAAGGAGGTATCAGAAGCCCCACGTTCTTTTCACCCTTGGTCAGCTTCTCAACCAAGCCACCGAAAGAAAATACGGCTGTAGCAAGCTTGTATCCGGAGAAATGGTTTCCATCCAGGCTATAAATGGCAGGACCACTCTTCACGTATTGTTTTACTGTACGGATCCATGCAGAAGGCAGCGGGCGCAACTGACGGATGGATGATTCCCAGGCCGTAATGGAAAGTTCCTGCACCATGCGTTTTACAGCCACCGGGCTTGCATCCAAAGGAAGTTCTTCCCCAAAAGATACTGTAATGATGCGGCCGCCGGAATGGACCAGTTGCTTCAAGCCGTCATCAGCCTGTGAAAAGGCACTCCCCCACAAGCCCTGAACGTAGAACGGCATCAACTTCACCTTAGGGACGTCCTTGAGGGCAGAAGAATAATCCAGGCGGAAACGGTTCATGTTACCCGTAGACGTCATAACATTTTCCGGGAACATCACCACAGCTTCTCCACGAAGGAGTGCATCATGAGCATCCGCCATCGCCTTTTCAGGATTTTCAATATCCAGATCGATGGTATTCATCTGGCTCAGCAACAGACGGATATACCACTTCTCGAAGGGACGTTTCGTCATGACGAAACGCAGCCTGCGGGGGCTAGCCATCTGGATCAAAGCCCAGTCGATATAGGAAATATGGTTACCCACCAAGAGAACTGGTCCTTCCCAAGGAATCAAGTCAGCACCATGAACCAGGAATTTATAATGAACAGAAAGTACAGAACGCATCAGCTGGCGAAGTAAAGTCTGGGGCATCGCCCACAAGGCCCACACAGTCGCAGCAAGGCAAACAATCCCCAGCACAAAGAAAAGATTCATGCGGGATACGCCCATAAAATTCATAAAGCAGGTAACCAGGAAATAAAAAATCAGAATACACAAATTCTGGACGCCATTGCTAATGGCAAGCACATGTCCAGCAGAGCGGGGCTTGGTGTTGTAGATCAGCATGGTGAACATGGGGATCACGTACAGACCACCACAGAATCCTAGCAATGCTAGGGCAATGGAATTGTAAGGACGAGGAATAAAGGGAATAAGGAAAATCAGGATGGCAGCACCAGCGGTACCCATGGGAATCAGCCCCATTTCCACAAAGTGCTTGCACATGCGGCGAGCATAATAACAACCGACGATAAGGCCTGCCACCACACCTACAATGGCGTAGTTCACGGAACTATCTTCCCTAAAGAGGGAGCCGGTACTGAACATATCGCGAGCAACAAAGAGCAGCAGGAAAATCATGACCCAGAACATGGACAGACCAATAATGGACTGACGGAGGGAACGATTGGACCATGCCTTGCGAAGCTTGCGGCGAGTGTAGCCCAAGTTATAATAACGTTTCCAGGGGAACTTCATTTCCGCATCGTAACAACCGATGGAGGGAAGCCCCAGGGAGAAAAGAATACTAAGCAACTCAAGCCCTGCAACAGAAGCGGCTATAGGCATAAGGGTCGGAGCCAACTGAGTAAAATCGACTGCGGATGCAGGCGCCAGCATTTCAAAACCAAAGGCGGTAAGGCCTGCGACCACAATCAAGCTGACAAAGGTCACCATGTAAGCACTACTGGTCCCTACACTAAGGAACTTTACCCCTACCAGTTCCTTGATGATGGCATTCTTTGCCGTAGATTGAATAGCCTGCAAGGAGAAGAACAAGGCAAAGGCAACCATACTGAGAGCTACGTTACCGATGGCAAAGCCCCCCACAAAGGCGAAGGTCACCAGGAATAGCAAGATAGACGTAATTCGTAGGACCTTTTCCTTAGGATACTTGTCGGAACAATAACCCGATGGCGTAATCAGTATTGCACATGGCAACAAAATCAGGACATGTATCAGATAGAACTGCCAGGATGCAGTTGAAAAATGATTCAGACGATTAAGAATCAATTCCATCAAGGAGATGACAACCGTAGCAGCAGCTACCTGGGAAAAGACTATACCAAGAAAGGGAAGCACGCCTCTGATGTTCTTCATTAAAAAACCTTAGATAAAAAGTTCCATGATTAAAATAAATAGGACAAGACCAAAAGCACGTCTATTTATGGTTACAAAAAAAAGAACTCGATAACGAAAACGCTATCGAGCTCAAAAGCCAGAGCTTTTAGCAGATTTTTGGCGTTTGCAATCGCGACGAAAGCCTTACTTGACTTCGAAGTAGTAAGTCTGCAGGGTCTTGCCGTCCTGAGACAGGCGGATGATCTGCTTACCCTTCGGCAGATTGCCGGAGATGGAGTAGAGGTTTTCTGCACGGTATTCAACCTTCAGGTCAACCTTCTTGGCAACGTCGGCGAAGAGAGCGGTCTTTTCGTCGGCGGTAACACCCTTACAGTCCTTATGATCAGCAACCTTGCCTTCAACAGCCGGATAGGAGACTGCGATCAGCGGAGTAGTTACGGAGCTTGCGTTCACGAAGAGAACGTCGAGACCTGCATCCACCACACGCGGTGCGTTGAGGGCGAGCATCTTGCTAGCCGGTGCAGCTGCTGCCGGAGCGGCCTTACCCTTCTTGCCCTTCTTTGCGGGCTTCTTGTCTACCTTGCCCGGAATCTTAGGAGCGTTGGACAGATCGGGGATGTTCAGGTTGAAACCAGCAACGGAAGCGTCACCGCAGTCAAGACGGTAGTTCACCCAGTCACCACTGGAGATCTTTTCCGGAGTTTCGGTCTTGGTCTTGTACAGACCCGGATCAATCTTGTTGTCGTATTCGTACAGAGTGACGGTGAGGTTCGGATTTTCTTCGGTGGTTTCGATGTCATACTTACTGTTTACGAAACCAGCGCGCTTTGCGCTAATCTGATACTTACCAACGGGAACGTTTTCGAAAGTGAACTTACCAGTGCGGATTTCCTGGCTCTTTACTTCGTCCTTCTGGTACTTGGGGCTGTGAGTACCGAAAGTGGTGTTGGGCATCCAAACGGTGGGAACTTCAATGTTCTTGCCGGTGAAAGCGTCGATAACCTGACCATCAATAGTACCAGTCTTTTCGCAACCAGTCATGGCCATAGCAATGAGAGCTGCGCCACCCAGAATAAGCTGTTTTTTCATATTGTATTCCTTTTAAAATTTAAGACTTCTCAAGTATAAAAAAAAACCTTCCATTTGGTGGAAGGTTTTTCTGAAAAATCAAAATTATTTGGCGAAACTGCCTGGTAATTAAGCTTCTTCTTCCTTGGCAGCCGGAGCAGCCTTGCGGGTCTTGCGCTTTGCACCAGTGATGTTGCCAGCGAAACGCTTGTTGAAGCGATCGATACGACCAGCGGTATCCACACGATGCTGCTTACCAGTCCAGAACGGATGAGTATCTGCAGTAATTTCGAGGGAGATCACACTGTATTCTACACCATCGATAGTCTTCTTTTCGGCGGAAGACTTCGTGGAGCGGGTGATATATTCTTTACCCGTATTCGCATCGACGAACACGACCGGTTGATAGTTAGGGTGGATACCGTCTTTCATTGTTTACTTCCTGTGAAGTTATAAGTTGATTGACCAAATTTAGAAGAAAACCCTCTTTTTGGCAAGTCAAATATAGTATTTTTGGTCTATGAATCTAAAGTTTATGCTTTTTTCACTGCCTATCACCATGCTTTGTGCCTGCGGTAACGACACAACCGTGGCAAAGTACATCGTGACAGACCAGAAAGTGGTCCTTGAGGAATGGCCCGACGAAGCCTATATTGCAAGTCTAGATTCCATCCTGGCAGCAGAACCCATTAAAAAGCAAAAGGAAATCTCCACCAGCATTTCCATGAACGCCCATGAGGCGCCCATCTTCAAACTGCCACCCCAGGTCACAGGCAAAAAGGACAGCAAATCCAAGACCGATTCCAAGAAGAAGGCAGAACAGTCCAGGGCCAATAATCCTCAGGCAAACACTGCCAGTATTAAAACTAAGTCCGACAACAGCGCAGAAGCCTTCGCCGATCGCTTTACAAACGGCCTGGCAAAACTTCAGTCCGACCCCAACAATGCAGGTCTCTACAAAATGGCATCAGCCAACGATGGCGACGACGTGATGAAGCTGCTTCGCCGAACCTATGGTTCCGCAGTCCTTACCCTCCCCCGCTTCTTTGTCATGAGCCAGCTCAAGTCCGTTAACCCCGGGCTGAATCTGGAAAATCTCAACGCAGGCGACAAGGTCAAACTCCCGAAATTATAACCCAGGCACAGACCTCACGAACAAAAATTAGCCCTCGAAGTATCCAACTTCAGGGCTATTCTTCTTTTGAGGAGGAAGCTACGCTTCCCCTCAAACAAAAAAAGGATGCGCCGAACAGACGCAGTCTGTGATAGCGCATTCCTTTTTTTCGGGGAGTCCAGAGGGGCAGAGCCCCTTTGCATCCACACCTCACCCAATTTCACATCTCGACATTTTTGAGGAGGAAGCTACGCTTCCCCTCAAACAAAAAAAGGATGCGCCGAACAGACGCAGTCTGTGATAGCGCATTCCTTTTTTTCGGGGAGTCCAGAGGGGCAGAGCCCCTTTGCATCCACACCTCACCCAATTTCACATCTCGACATTTTTGAGGAGGAAGCTACGCTTCCCCTCAAACAAAAAAAGGATGCGCCGAACAGACGCAGTCTGTGATAGCACATTCCTTTTTCCGGGGATTCCAAAGGGGCAGAGCCCCTTTGCATCTACAAAACGCCTTTGGAGCTGGGCACGCCCTTCACGTTTCGGCTAGGAGCGACAGCCATAGCAACGGCGCGAGCCAGAGCCTTGAAAATGCTTTCCAGGCAGTGATGATTGTCGTTACCGTAGAACAGTTCCACATGCAAGTTCATGCGGGCATTTTCAGCAAGGCTCTTGAAGAAATGTTCAAACATACTCGCTTCAATACCGCCAGCCATAGCTGCGGGCAACTTTACGTTCCAGACAAAACCAATGCGATTGCTGAAGTCAATGCACACGCGGGAAAGAGCTTCATCCATAGGAACAAAGTAAAAGCCGTAGCGTTCAATTCCCTTCTTGTCGCCCAGGCATTCTACAAAAGCCTGACCCAGCACGATTGCGATATCTTCCATGCTGTGGTGCATATCCACATGGACATCGCCATTGCAGGTCAAATCCAGATGGAAGCCACCGTGAACCTGGAACAAGTTAAGCATGTGATCCAGGAAACCATTACCGGAATTGATTACGCCCGGAGTGCAATCATCCAAGTTCAGGGTAAGGGTGATATCAGTTTCGTTAGTCTTACGAGCGATGCTAGAAGTACGCATTGTCTACCTTCAAATTACTTGACAATCTGACCGCCGAAAACGCGGAACTTCACCACGCGACCGAAGCGAACTTCGGGCAGTGCGGTTTCCACACCGTTCAGGATCATCTTGGAAATTGCTCTCGGTTCACCGATGGTCACAAACAGAGTATCCTCGGTGTTGTAGGCCATCTTCATGCCGGCCTTGGAAATGTTAGCTTCCTTCACGAAGCGGTCAGAATTTTCACGACGCTTCATACCAACCCAGGAGGTTGTTTCGCCAGAGCCAATCAATTCGATGTTTGTCTTGTTGGTCGGTTCGGCAACAGAATCCTTCTTGGAGTCAGAGGAGATGAAAATCGTTGCGGAGGCCGGAAGATCGGACTTTTTCACGGCTTCATCGACCACAGCCTGACTGACGGACTTCACGGAAGTATCCTTCTTTGCAGGTTCCGCCACAGGAACAGAATCAACGGCAACCTTTTCTGCACCTTCGGGAATTTCGGGCTGTTCAATGGAATCCACAGCCACGACCTGATTTTCGGCAGGAGGTTCAGACTTCATGAAATCAAAGTTGGTCACATCCAGAAAATGAGAGGCGACCAGGAATGCCAGTCCAATCAAGGCAATCACGATAGTGACAGCCTTGCTGCCACCCTTCTTAATTTCGCCTTCAGCAACCGGGGCAATTCTTTCGTGGCTGGATACATCCTGGAATTCATCCGCAGTCTGAGCACCAGTTTCTTCGGCATACCAAGCAAGAACCTTCTTGGGATCCAGATTCAACTTGGCACTGACAGAATTCAGGTAACCACGAGCATAGGCTGCAACCGGGAAAGCCTTCCAATCACCAGCTTCAATAGCCTTCAAATACGCAACTGTGATTTTAGTCACAGCGGAAAGGTCCTGATGGCTCATGCCACGTTCATTACGGATTCGGGCAATGTAGTCACCGAGACGTTCATTAGACATCTTGTCTTCTACAAAATTCATACGTGCACTCCTGCTTCACCCAACACCTGGAGGGTTCTTGCCACCGGCAACCCCACCACATTGTAATAACATCCATTTATAGCTTTAATAAGCCGCGCACCGGCAGTCTGAATGCCGTATGCACCCGCCTTATCCAACGGGTCCTTAGAATTTACATATTCCTGAAGTTCCTCGTTGGTGTTATTTCTGAAAATCACCTCAGTTTTCTCGTCAGAACTGTTCAGGATGACGCCATCCTTCGCAATGGCAACGCCGGTAATCACCGTATGGCCGCGACCATTCAATTTCTGTAACATCTGGAGGGCATCCATTTCGTTCTTGGGCTTACCCAGCGGCACACCGTCCAGGAACACCAAAGTATCAAAGCCCAGCACAATTTCGCCCTTTTCCTGACGGGAAACGGCAAGAGCCTTGATTGCAGCATTTTCCTTGGGAAAATCCAGCGGATTCGTGGAGGTAGGCTTTTCTTCCTCGCCAGAGACTACAACTCGAAAGTCTACACCGATGAGTTTTAGGATTTCGGATCTACGGGGAGATCCACTAGCAAGAACGACCTGTGTTTTCATGGCGCCAAATATAGGAAGTTCATAAGGTCCTCAACCAGTTCGAAAACCTGTTTTTTTGCAAAAATTCCGTAAATTTAAGAACCTGCGTCGTATTTTACAAAATATGTAACACCACTTAATACATTTACAATTTTTGTAACTGAATCACAATTTGAAAATTCCGTATTTTTTCGTTCCGCCAGGGTTTTACATTTTATTTCCCGCAAAATCTGTAAAATTAAAGGGCTTTTACAAAGTTTCGCTTCAACTCCTAAAAATTGGCACGGCTTTTGCGATACCTAGGCCGAAAACAAAAAGGTGTAAAACCTTCAAGAGTTTTAAAAAACATAAATAGGAGTTCATTATGAGCAACCAGTATAGAATGAGTGCGATCACTGAAATCGCAGAAGCACCGGCAGCAGGCATCATGGCTGCAAGCCCGGCATCCATCGACATTTACGGAGAAGACGTATTCAACTCCGAAGCCATGAAGGCTTACCTCCCGAAGGACGTTTGCAAGAAGCTTTTCGCCACCATCGAAGGTGGTGTTGCTCTCGACCCGAGCATCGCAGGCGAAGTCGCTCACGCCATGAAGAAGTGGGCAATGGACCGCGGCGCAACTCACTTTACTCACTGGTTCCAGCCCCTTACCGGTTCTACCGCTGAAAAGCACGACTCCTTCCTTGAACCGGAAGGCGACAAGGCCATCATGGCATTCTCCGGCAAGAACTTGATCGTGGGCGAACCGGACGCATCCTCCTTCCCCTCCGGCGGTATCCGTTCCACTTTCGAAGCCCGCGGCTACACCGCTTGGGACCCGACTTCCCCGGCTTTCATTAAGCGTCACGGCAACGGAGCAACTCTTTGCATCCCCACCGCATTCTGCTCTTACACTGGCGAAGCTCTCGATAAGAAGACTCCGCTTCTCCGTTCCATTCAGGCTCTCCAGAAGTCTGCTGACCGCTTGATGGGTCTCTTCGGCCTTGAAAAGCAGAAGGTCACCGTTACTCTCGGTGCAGAACAGGAATACTTCCTGGTGGACAAGAAGTTCTACCTCCAGCGTCCGGACCTTTACCAGGCTGGCCGCACTCTGTTTGGCGCACCTTCCGCAAAGCACCAGCAGATGGAAGACCACTACTTCGGTTCTATCCCGGCTCGCATCTTGAACTTCATGCACGAAGTTGAAGAACAGCTCTGGAAGTTGGGCATCCCGGCAAAGACCCGTCATAACGAAGTGGCTCCGGCCCAGTTCGAACTCGCTCCCATGTTCGAAGAAGTGAACCTGGCTTGCGACCACAACATGCAGATTATGGAAGTCCTCCGTAACGTCGCTGACGAAAACGGTCTCGTTTGCTTGCTCCACGAAAAGCCCTTCGCAGGCATCAACGGTTCCGGCAAGCACAACAACTGGTCTGTGAACTACGGTAAGATCAATCTCTTGAACCCGGGCAAGGACCCGCACCAGAACGCAATCTTCCTCACCACTCTCTGCGCAGTTGTCTATGCAGTTGACACCCACGCTGACTTGCTGAGAATGTCCGTTTCTGGCGCTGGCAACGACCATCGTCTCGGCGCTAACGAAGCTCCTCCGGCAATCATCTCCATGTACCTCGGCGACCAGCTTGCTGACGTCGTCGAACAGCTGGAAAAGGGCGAACCCAAGTCCAGCAAGCAGGGCGGTGCAATGAAGCTCGGTTCCGACATCCTTCCGCCGCTCCCCCGTGACGCTACCGACCGTAACCGTACTTCTCCGTTCGCATTCACTGGCAACAAGTTCGAATTCCGTGCACCGGGTTCCAGCCAGTCCTGCTCTGAACCGAACGTTATCCTGAACACCATCGTTGCCGAAGCATTCGACATGATCGCCGACAAGATGGAAAAGGTTTCCAAGGCCAACTTCCACAAGGAACTCCAGAAGCTCCTGCAGTCCATCATCAAGGAACACAAGCGCGTGATTTTCAACGGCAACGGCTACACCGACGAATGGGTTGCCGAAGCCGAAAAGCGCGGTCTCCCCAACATCCGTACCACCATGGAAGCTCTTTCCGCTCTCACCAAGAAGGAAAACGTTGCTCTCTTCAAGAAGTACGGCGTGTTCAACAAGGTGGAACTGGAATCCCGTTACGAAGTTAACCTGGAAGACTACCACAAGCGCGTGGACATCGAAGCCAAGGTTGCTTACGACATGGCCAAGAGCATCGTCCTCCCCCAGGTTGTCAAGGCTTACTCCGAAGCTCTCAAGGTCAACGAAATGGCCGTGAACCAGGGTCTGGTTTCCGTCGACGGTTACGCCAAGGAACTTGGTGAAGGCTACAAGGCCCTCGTCGAGGAAATCGCGGTCATGGAAAAGGCTATCGCTGGCAAGCATCAGCTGAAGCTGGAAGCTATGGTATCCCTCCGCAAGGTGGTGGACAAGCTGGAAGGCATCATCAGCGACGAACAGTGGCCTCTGCCCAAGTATCGCGAAATGCTCTTCATTTACTAATGAAAAGCATGGCCACCCGTCGAAGGTGGGTGGCCCAATGCCACTTCATCTACTAATCGCGCACACTTTGAACCTCATAATGAAAAACGTCACGCGAATGCGTGGCGTTTTTTTGAACCTCATAAAACAACCGTAAGCCGAGAGTCGCGACGACAAGCAAGCTTGTCGGCATGACCGAGGCTAGGCTGTTGCGTCAAAGGAGCAAGGAAGCGTCGCACCTCTCAGGTGCGGCGTTTTTCTTTTAAAATTCTAGATGGACATCACCCATAAACAATGTTTACACGATCTGTAACATAAAACTCAGGTTTTACATTTTATGTAATTCAATTTCTTTCAATTTGTTTTTACAATTCTTGCAAAGCCTTATAAAAGGCCAACTTAGGATTTTGGCACAGTTCTTGCAATATATAGCCAGTAAAAGGAAAGTAATTACAAATATTGTAACACAAGGTAAGTTGTTATGGCATTACAGTACCAGTATAACGGCAAGACGAAATTCATTATTGTGACCGGGGGTGTCATCTCCGGACTTGGCAAAGGGGTAGCGGCAGCGTCCATCGGGGCGCTGCTTTCTGCTAGAATGAAGGTGGTTCCCGTCAAGTGCGACGGTTATCTGAACACCGACCCGGGCACCATGAACCCCACGGAACACGGCGAAGTGTTCGTGCTGGACGATGGTGGCGAATGTGACATGGACTTCGGTCATTACGAACGCTTTTTGAATGTGACCGCCAAGAAGGACTGGAGCCTTACCATGGGTCGTATTTTCAAGATGATCCTGGACAAGGAACGTCGCGGCGACTACCTGGGACACACCGTCCAGTTCATCCCCCACGTCACCGACCTGATCAAGGAACAGTTCTACCGCATTGCCGACCAGGAAAAAGCAGACGTATTGCTGATCGAAATCGGCGGTACCGTGGGCGACTTGGAAAATCAGTTCTACATTGAAGCAGCCCGTCAGCTTTCTCACGACGTGGGCCGCACCAACGCCATGTTCGTTCACCTTACTTACGTGCCTATTCCTAGCGGCGTAAATGAACAGAAGTCCAAGCCCACCCAGATGTCCGTACACGACCTGAACCGTCTGGGTATTTATCCGGAAATTGTTATCGGACGCTGCGAAGAATATATCAAGCCCCACCTGAAGGAAAAGATTGGCCTGTTCTGCAACCTGCCTGCGGACCATGTGATTTCCGGTGTGGACGTGCAACACGTTTACGAATGCCCGCTGGTCTACGATGCCGAAGGCATTCCCGAAATTCTCGCCAAGCGCTTGAATATTTATGCTCCGCCAAAATTGGATCAGTGGAGCAAGCTGGTGGAATCCCTCAAGCGCAACTCCGTAACGCCCCGTAAGACATTGACCGTGGCTATTTGCGGTAAATATATGGCTCTGGAAGATTCCTACGCATCTGTGGTGGAAGCTATCCGCCATTCTTCCGCCCACTTGGACCTGCGCGCAGACATCCGCTGGGTAGACACCGAAAAGATTGAAAACGGTTCCATTTCCGTCGAAAAGGCCTTGAAGGGCGTCGACGCTGTCATCGTTCCGGGCGGTTTCGGTAGCCGCGGTATCGAAGGCAAGATCATGGTCATCCAGTACGTCCGCGAAAACAACATTCCGTTCCTGGGAATTTGCTACGGCATGCAGCTTTCTGTGGTGGAATTCGCCCGCAACGTTTGCGGAATGAAGGGTGCTGGCACCGTTGAAATGGAAAGCGCCACCTACCATGTGGAAATGCCTGTCATCGCCTACTTGCCTGGCCAGGAACACATCAAGGACATGGGCGCCACCATGCGCTTGGGCGGTCACGACATTTTGATTAAGGAAGGCTCCAAGGCCCAGGAAGTTTACGGCTCCGCTGTAGCCCGCGAACGTTTCCGCCACCGCTACGAAGTGAATCCGGAATTCGTCTCCCAGATCGAAGCTGGTGACCCCTCTGGAAAGATTGCCCAGAAGCTCATCTTCTCTGGCAAGGCTTCCGGCGAAGACATCATGCAGATTATGGAATTGACGGATCACCCGTATTTCATGGCCTGCCAGTGCCATCCGGAACTGAAGTCCTCCCTCATTCACCCGGCCCCGCTGTTCCTCGGACTGCTTAAGGCCGCCGATGAACGGGTGTAGTGGTTCGACAAGCACGCCGACCTTCATAAAATTCTTGCTTGATAAAAAGACTGGTCTTCGGGCCAGTCTTTTTTACATCTACTTGTCTATCAACGAGTTACAAATTTTTCAATAAAAAATTGCGATTTTTGCCGACAATATCGTAGCTCATTTTTTGCGCAATACGCCCCACAAAGCCCTTTCAGTTTTTGTAAATAAAGCTATATTTGCACAAGTTTAACCCTTGAAGAATAAGCGTTTGGCGAAGATGGCAAAAATTGTAAAGCACATGAATAAGCGAACCTACACCACCGGTTGTGGTTCCCATGTTGTTTCTGCCATTCCCGTTTCCGCTATTTCCAAGATCGTTGATTTTATTGAAGCTGGACCTTTTGGTTCAGCTCTCTTTTTATGCGGCAAAAACCGCGCGAATTTTAGTTGTTAACACACGGAGATAAAAAATGAAGATCGAAGGTATCGATAAGGTTCTCATCATCGGCTCTGGTCCTATTGTCATTGGCCAGGCTTGCGAATTCGACTACTCTGGCACCCAGGCCTGTAAGGCTCTGCGTGAACAGGGTTACAAGATCGTGCTGGTGAACTCTAACCCGGCAACCATCATGACCGACCCGGTCATGGCCGACGCCACTTACATCGAACCGCTGAATCTCGAACGCTTGGAACAGATCATCGCCAAGGAACGTCCCCAGGCATTGCTCCCGAACCTCGGCGGTCAAACTGGCTTGAACCTGTCTTCTGCCCTGAACAAGGCTGGCATTCTGGACAAGTACGGCGTGAAGGTCATTGGCGTAAACCTGGACGCTATCGAACGCGGCGAAGACCGTGAAATCTTCAAGGCTACCATGCAGCAGCTGGGCATCGACACCCCGCGCTCCGGCATTTGCCACTCTGTTGAAGAAGCCGAAAAGATCGTTGCTGAAATCGGCTACCCTGTGGTGGTTCGCCCGGCATACACCATGGGTGGTGCAGGTGGCGGCTTCTGCTACAACGTTGAAGAACTCCGTACCATTTGCGGTAACGGCCTTGAACTTTCCATGACTCACCAGTGCCTCATCGAAGAATCCATTCTCGGTTGGGAAGAACTGGAAGTTGAAGTGGTTCGTGACTCCAAGAACCAGATGATCGCTATCTGCTTCATCGAAAACATTGACCCGGTGGGCGTTCATACTGGCGACTCCTTCTGCGCCGCCCCGTTCCTCACCATCGACAAGAAGCTTGAAGAAAAGCTGAAGACCGACGCTTTCAAGATTGTTGAAGCTATCGGCGTGATCGGCGGTACCAACGTTCAGTTCGCACACGACCCGAAGACCGGCCGCGTGGTGATCATTGAAATCAACCCCCGTACTTCCCGTTCTTCTGCTCTTGCTTCCAAGGCAACCGGTTTCCCCATCGCTCTCGTTTCTGCAAAGCTCGCTGCTGGCATGACCCTCGACCAGATGGACTACTGGCGCGACGGCACCCTCGAAAAGTATACTCCGAGCGGTGACTACGTTGTGCTGAAGTTCGCTCGCTGGGCATTCGAAAAGTTCCGCGGCGTTGATGACTGCCTGGGCACCCAGATGAAGGCTGTGGGCGAAGTCATGGCTATCGGTAAGACCTATAAGGAAACCCTCCAGAAGGCAATCCGCGGTCTGGAAAACGGCCGTGCAGGTCTTGGCTTTGCTAAGGACTTTAACAAGAAGACCAAGGAAGAACTTCTCGACATGATGAAGACCGCTTCTTCTGAACGTCACTTCCAGATGTACGAAGCCATCCGTAAGGGTGCAACCGACGAAGAAGTCTTCGCAGCAACTTACGAAAAGGCTTACTTCGTACAGCAGATGCGCGAACTGGTTGAACTTGAAGAAAAGATGCTCAAGACTCCGGGTCGCATGCCTTCTGACGAACTCCTGATCCAGGCCAAGAAGGACGGCTTCGGCGATAAGTACATCGCAAAGATCCTCGGCATCCGTGAAAAGGACGTTCGTGCAAAGCGTATCGAACTT